>NZ_CP064295.1:3492122-3793183 GCF_015476115.1 Aegicerativicinus sediminis
TGAATTTTGGGTAATCCATTTGCAAATTGGAAAGGTGTTGAAAATATTTCATGTGAAGTTGGTAATTCTTTCAACTCCTGATCCGGGAAAACCTTTTTCAATTCACGCTCTAAATAAGGTTTTATGCCGTAATTGTCATCAATATGAATAAACCCTCCAGACAGCAAATAATCCCTTAAGTTCTGGGCATCATCTTCACTGAAAAATACATTTCCATGACCCGTCATATGCACAAATGGATATTGAAACAAGTCTTCACTTCCAACCTCGACCGTCTCTGGTTTCGCATCTAGTTTGCTGTCTATTTCGCTGTTGCAAAAGGAAATCAAGTTTTTTAAAGCCGTAGGGTTACTGTACCAATCGCCACCTCCTTTGTATTGCAACACAGCAATCTTTTGGCCAAAGGCGTTAATGTTTATCAACAAAAATGAAATAAGTATTAAGGGAAAGATTCGGCTCATAGTTCAAATGTAAACATTCTCGTTAATGCTTGTTCCAACTTTACGAATGTTTGATCTTATTGATTGATAAAATTTACACTATGACAGACCACAACACCTGCAGTTTCAGTCCTTAAGCGAGAATCGCCAAGACTTATAGGTTTACAACCTTTAGACAAGGCATTTTCAATTTCTTTTGTAGAGAAATCACCCTCAGGACCAATAAGTATTGTATAATTTTTAGAAGGTTCAACTACATGCTTTAACAATACTCTTTCCTGAGGTTCACAATGCGCGATTAGAACTTGGTTGCTTTTAAATAATTCCAATGCCTTCTGAAAATCAGTTAAATCGTTCAATTTAGGTTTATAGGACTTTAAAGACTGCTTCATCGCCGATTCTATAATTCGCTCACAACGGTCTATTTTTATAATTTTACGTTCGCTATTGTCACAAATGATTGGGGTTATTTCAGAAATACCAATTTCCGTAGATTTCTCCAAGAACCATTCAAAACGATCTATATTCTTGGTAGGAGCAATTAAAATATGGAGATAATAGGGCAGAGGTTGTTGCTCTACAACACTTACAATTTCTACTTCACATCTCTTAAAATCATTGGATATAAGCTTTCCTTCAAATATCAACCCTTCACCATTTGTAATATGGAGCGAGTCGCCAATACTCTTTCTCAAAACCTTTGCTATATGCCGACTTTCATCTTTATCAAAAACCAGATGCCTTGAATCACGCTTTAGGTCGCTATTATAGAACAATTGCATTGTAGTAAATTACTCTGTATAAATCCTATTTTCTTGTTCAGAAACCTGAATAAAAGTAGTGCGTTTGGTAAGTTCTTTTAATCGTTTCGCACCCACATAGGTGCAAGTACTGCGAATACCACCTAATATATCCTTTATTGTTTCCTCAACAGCACCACGGTAGGGTACTCTTACGGCCTTACCTTCACTTGCACGATAATCCGCAACTCCCCCTTGATGTTTGTCCATTGCGGTTTTGGAACTCATCCCATAGAATTCCTTATATGTATTGCCATTTACCTCAATTTGTTCACCACCGCTTTCATCATGTCCTGCTAACATACCACCTAACATTACAAAATCAGCGCCTGCACCAAAAGCCTTAGAAAGATCTCCTGGTACTGCACATCCACCATCACTTATTATTTGACCTCCTAAACCATGGGCCGCGTCAGCACATTCAATAATTGCTGAAAGTTGAGGATATCCTACACCGGTTTTAATCCTAGTGGTACAAACTGATCCTGGCCCTATACCTACTTTTATTAAATCCGCACCTGCAAGCAATAATTCCTCTACCATCTCACCTGTAACTACATTACCCGCCATTATGGTTTTGGATGGAAATTTTTCCCTAACCTTTTTTACAAAATCAACAAAGTGTTCTGAATAGCCATTTGCAACATCAATACAAATAAATTTTAATTGAGGAACCTGCTCTAATACCTGTTCTAGTTTTTTTAAATCTGATTTGCCAATACCGGTACTCACAGAAACATAGTCGAAAATTGATTCATTAGAGTTATCAGCAAAAAACTTCCATTCTTCTATTAAATAATGCTTGTGGATTGCAGTAAACATTTGATGTTTAGACAAAACTTTAGACATCTCAAACGTACCTACAGTATCCATATTAGCGGCCATGATTGGTATACCAGACCATGAAAATTTTGAATGCAAAAAAGTAAATTCTCGAACAAGACTAACCTCTGAACGACTTTTTAAAGTTGATCGTTTTGGTCTAATCATCACATCTTTAAATCCTAATTTTATGTCCTGTTCAATTCTCATGTTTACTTTTTATAACACAGCTATCATACTGATTTCCACATTAACGCTTTTCGGTAATCTGGAAACTTCCACCGTTTCTCTTGCAGGTGCTGTTTCCGACTTAAAATAGCGACCATAGACCTCATTGATACTTTTAAAATTATTCATGTCGCTAATAAATATTGAAGTCTTAACCACGTTTTCAAAAGTGGCATTGGCCTGATTTAAAATCGCTTTTAAATTTTCCATTACCTGTTCAGTCTCCTCAGTTATAGAATTAATCCTCAACTCCCCATTTTCTGGATCAAGGGCAATTTGCCCAGATATGAACAACATATTACCAGAAAGAACTGCCTGATTGTAAGGTCCGATTGGAGCTGGAGCTTCTGATGTTTGAATTATTTTTTTCATTGTAGTTATTGATTAGTTGATTTCTAAAGTTGCTGATCGCGTTCTCTACGCTTGTCGTATTTCAAATCCTTCAAGAATTGAGAACTGATACCAATAAAGAAGTTCCATTGCCCATATGTGCCAAAAGGAACCCATCTAAAACTCATCCTCCAGCTCATCAAATCACGTTCAAAATTTAATGTAGTAAAGGTAAAACCTTTATTTACCAAGTCATAACCAGAAGAAACGCCAACCCTCCAATTGGGAGAAAGTTCCACATCTCCAGAAAACATTAAGGAATGGGAAGAAATTTGATTTTGTCTTGCATTATTGGAATAATTAAGGGCATAGGCAATACGTAAATTCCAAGGTATAGCGTAATTGTAAAATTCCGATTTCGTTTCATCGTCCTTATCCTTATTCTTAAACGACTGACCCGTTATATCTAGAGGATCTCCAAAGAGGTCATCAGCCCTACCGCCACTTTGCACGGATTCTTCAATTGCCTCTTCGCTCATATCATCATCGCCACTCTTCTTAAAACTATTGTTGTTTAAAGAGTAACTCATGTTAAGACTTGCAGAAGTCATCCTAAACAAACTACCGCCATTATTGATGTTCAATTTATCTATTCTCCTATTATTATTATCTAAGGCGTATGGATCTAGTGTAGCACCAAAGTTGATACTCATTTTCTTCTTAAGGATTTGGGTACCACCAGACATTCTTATAGGTGAAATCCTCAATGAATCTGCAGCAAAATTATAAGCAGTGGAGAAATTTAAATTGTTTAAAATTGTAATCTTTTCAGGTTCTACTGAGGTTGAATCCTTAGATCTGACCTTGGCTTCAATATTGTTTCCAACGGAAATACCCATTGAACTTGAAAAATTCTGGGTTGGCGTCCCAAAAATGGATTGTTCAAATCTAGTATAATCTTCCAAAGTGGTGCCGTTGGCATCTATAATAGTGTAAGTATCATAATATTGATCAAAGGCTGGATTAATATTGTAAGAAATCGATGGTCTTATCACATGCCGAATTGCATGGATTTTCGGATCATTGTCATCCCGTTTAAAATTGAACATTCCATAAATGGTCGTTCCAACACTAGTACTGAAGTTATAAGTTCTGAAGCTATCAAATTCGTTTAATTCTTCAGTTACGACTTCTTCCTCTACGGGATCCCAATACTTCCTAATTGGATTAAGGGTCCAATTTTCTTCATAATTGGCACCAGCACTTACACTGAAATACTTAAATACTTTAAAGTTTGTGGATATCGGAATTGAATGCCTTGCTCCAACTCTAGCATCCTGGAACATTTCGCTCTTAAAAAATAAGGAATCAGTAGTCTGTATTCTGTTTTCTGCCCTTACATTGTATTGTAAATTAATATTCTGAAACAAACCTTTTTTAGACCCCACCTTCGGTGCAAAAGGGAATATTCTACTAACGCTACCTTGAAATGTTGGCAGAGTCATATTAATAATTTGGGTATTAGTGTTCTGTTGGTGAGTAGCAGTTAAATTGATATTTACCTGAGGTTCGCCTTGAAAAGTTCTAGAATACGACACCGAAGAGGATAGAGTGTTATTCAAGACATTTGATAGATTGGCTTGGCTTATTGATTGTTGGTAATAACGACTACTACCTAAGTTAACAGAAGCTGAAAATCTAGAATTTGGGTTAGATTTAGCATCTTGACTATGAGACCACCTAATATTGTAAAGTGTAGATTGTGAATAATCCGGAAAACCTCTTTCGCTACTAACAATCTTTTCATATCTAAAACCAAAACTTCCTCTAAATTTATATCGCCAAGCATAATTAGATTCAGCTTTTAACCCATAACTTCCATTAGTATAATAATCAGCCAAAATCGCCAAATCTGCATAATCACTTATGGCAAAATAATAACCTAAATTTTGCAGGTTATATCCACGATCGTTTGCAGTGTCCTCTCCAAAACTAGGAAGTAATATTCCAGATGTTTGCTTATTCGTCAAAGGGAAAAAAGCAAACGGTAGCCAAATTGGAGTAGGGACCCCATAAATTTCCATATTGGTTGATCCTACCACAATCTTTTTATCAGGGACTAATTTTATTTTAGACGCAATAAACTCATATTCAGGGTCATCTAAATTTTCTGAAGTAGTAAATCTTCCTTTTTCAAGAAAGTAAACAGAATCATTTTCTTTTTTGGTTTTAGGTGCAAATACATTGAATTCACTTTGTTCTGTCCTTGAATTAAAAACCAATGCTTTCTTAGAATCCGTATTGAAAATAATAGAATCGGGTTCAATTACATTAGCACCTTGCTTAAAGACTGGATGTTGGGAATATTCGCCAGAGGTATCCTTCAATCTACCTGCATACACCAAGTTCTTTTCATAATCTATTATAATGATACCAGAGGTAATTTCCATATCTTCATAGGAAACTTTTGCGTCATTATATAGTGTTATAGTCTTGGTTTTCTGATTGATTGCCGTATAATCGGTAGCACTATAATTAACAATACTGCTGAGAAGCCCCTTTTTCTTAGGAATTGAATCTGCAACAATCGTATCCGTTTCCTTTAAAGCTTCACCAATTTCCGGAATACTATCATTTTTAACAATTGTTGTGTCCTTTTCTACGTTAGGATTAATAGTTTGAATGCGCGGTGGAACATCCTGAGAATAGCCAGAAATGTTAATAAGTACTGTAAAACTTACCGTAAATACGAATTGTTTAAAGAGAGTGTGCAATTTCTTTAAATGTATTTTTGTAAACGTCTGGCTCGGTTTTTGAATTGCCAAAAGTACATATATTTTTGGTAGCCTTTTAATAGAATTCAAAAGTTTACCGCCCTAATCAAACTGTTAGTAAATAGACTTAACATTTATGAAAACGTATTTGATAAAGCCATTTGTATTTATCTCATTAATATTAACAACTTTTTACCTTTCTGCCTCAAATCCAAATAACCCTGATAACAAATTTGTAGTTGTTTTAGATGCGGGCCATGGAGGAAAAGATCCGGGAAGGCCAACAAATTTTGGCTATAAGGAAAAAGATATTGCCTTAAAGATAGTTCTTGAATTAGGAAAGAAACTACAAAAAGATCCTCAAATTAAAGTTATTTATACAAGAACCACTGATGTTTTTGTTGATCTCTTCGATAGGGGCAAAATTGCCAATAAAGCTGATGCGGACCTTTTTGTCTCAGTTCATTGCAATGCACATCACACACAAGCATATGGAACAGAGACTTATGTGTTAGGACTATCTAGAACCAAAACTAATTTTGAGGTAGCAAAGGCAGAAAATGAGGTAATTTATTTAGAAGATAATTACGAAGCTAAGTATGACGGTTTCGACCCTAACTCGCCAGAATCTTATATAGGTCTTACCTTGATGCAGGAGGAATATTTAGATCAAAGTATTCTGTTAGCCCGATTTATTGAAGATAATTTTTCTAACAACTTAAAGCGCAAGAGTAGAGGTGTTAAGTATGCCGGACTTATCGTATTACACCAAACATACATGCCAAGTGTTTTGGTGGAAACTGGTTTTATTACGAATAGATCAGAAGGTGATTTCTTAAATTCTAAACGAGGGCAGGACCAGATGTCGACTTCTATTGCTAATGCTATTTTCAATTACAAGAAACGAATCGATCAAAATGTGGGGACACACCTCGATGAAGTGATGCAAACCCAACGGCCTAAAATTATTGAAGAATCAGATGTTGTTTTCAAAATCCAAATTGCTGCTGGAAAGCGAAAGATACTAACCGAACCATCTAATTTTAAAGGGCTTACAGATGTAACTATGGAAGATAGTTCAGATTTCATAAGATATTACTACGGAAATACACCGGTATATTCTGAGGCTTTGCGCCTTCAAAAAGAAGCTAAAGCCAAAGGATACCCCTCATGTTTCATAGTAGCCTATAAGAATGGTGAAAAAATTGACGTTTCTGAGGCAAGAAAAAGCAGTTCCAATTAAAAATAATCTTAATATTTTTATACTTACTTTTGTTAGCAACCAAATTACTTGACCATTGAAGATCTCTAGAGAAGTAAAAACCGCAATCCTTGTAATCTCGGGGATTATTTTATTTATATATATCTACAATTTTCTGAAAGGGGATAACTTGCTAACATCGTCGAGAATTTATTACGCTTATTACGATAATGTGGAAGGTTTATCACCTTCAACCCCCGTTACAATTAATGGATTGAATGTAGGTAAGGTTCAGACAATTACATTTGACGAAGATGGATCTGGGAGGCTGCTTGTAAAAATGATTGTGGAAAACAATTTTAAATTTTCAGAAAATAGCACAGCTGAGCTATATGAAGCGGGATTAATTGGAGGTAAGGCTATTGCCATTGTTCCGGCTAACGACGGTGCTCCTGCTGCTAAAGATGAGGCCGTTTTGAAGTCTGAAATTAAGGCCGGTTTATCTGAATTAGTTAATAGACGGCTTACACCACTTCAAGAGAAGATTGAGAATACTATGGTAAGTGGAGATTCATTATTAACAAATTTCAACACAATATTTGATGATAACACCAAAAAGAATTTGCAAGATGCAATTGCCGAATTGAAACAAACTATAGTAGTGTTCAAGGAAATGGGAAATAGTGTTAATGCCTTAGTTTCTGCAAATGATGAAAAACTGGGCAGGACACTGGATAATTTTGAAAATGTCTCAAGTGATCTAGCACAAATCTCCGATTCTCTTGCGAGAGCTGACCTTGCAGGGACTTTAAAAGAATTACAAGGTGCCGTAGAAAATTTCAATCAATTATTGTCAAGTGTTAACAACGGGGAAGGATCTGTTGGAAAACTACTCAATGACGAAAAATTATATGCAAATTTAGAAGGTGCTTCTAAACAATTGGAAATGTTGTTGCAAGACATGAAACTTAATCCTAAGCGTTACGTCCATTTTTCACTTTTTGGTAAACGTCCAAAACCTTACGACGCTCAAGAAAATATGGAGGAAGATAGCCTACAGCTACAAAACTAATTAATGAATTATTTGCCGAACATATTATTTGCGATAGCCTTATTTGCAGGAATTGGATATTTCGTCTTCAATATTCGTAAACTCATTCGGAATATTGGGTTAGGAAAGCAGATTGAATTAGATAGCAATCCTTCCAAACGATGGAAAAATATGGCAATGATTGCCTTGGGTCAATCAAAAATGGTGAAACGCCCCGTCGCTGGTTTAATGCATATAATTGTATATGTAGGGTTCATAATAATTAATATTGAGGTTTTAGAGATAATAATTGATGGACTGTTTGGTACACACAGGGTTTTTAAATCGGCAGGAAGTTTGTATGGGGTTCTCATAGGTTTTTTTGAAATTCTTGCCTTATTGGTCCTTGTTGCGGTAATCGTTTTTTGGATTCGCCGAAACTTATTGAAACTGAAACGATTTTGGAAGCCAGAAATGAAAGGTTGGCCAAAAAATGATGCCAATTTCATCTTATATTTCGAAATGGTATTAATGGTTTTGTTTCTTGTTATGAATGCTACTGACACTTCATTTCAAGAAATGAATTCGGGGAACGTAGTTAGCAAACACATTGCCTCATTGTTTTCAGGTTTTACGGAATCCTCACTACACTTGATTGAAAGATCCGCTTGGTGGCTGCATATCTTAGGCATATTGGTATTTTTAAATTACCTGTATTTCTCTAAACATTTACACATCTTATTAGCCTTTCCTAATACCTATTATGGCAAATTAGAACCTAAAGGACAGTTTAATAATTTGCAGGCGGTTACAAACGAGGTTAAAATGATGATGGATCCAAATGTTGATCCATTTGCGACACCATCTGAAGAAGAACAAATGGCCATTCCTGAAAAATTTGGGGCTAGTGATATTACGGACCTTAGCTGGTTACAACTTTTAAACGCTTATACATGTACTGAATGTGGGCGATGCACCAGTGAATGTCCCGCTAATCAAACCGGTAAAAAGCTATCTCCAAGAAAGATAATGATGGATGTTCGGGATAGGACTGAAGAAATAGGTAAGCACCTAGATAAAGGCAGAAATGATTGGGAAGGCGATGATAAGCAATTATTGGACAACTACATCACAAGAGAAGAACTATGGGCTTGCACTACCTGCAATGCTTGTGTTGAAGCATGTCCAGTTAGCATCGACCCTCTATCCATTATACTCGAAATGCGACGATATCTTGTAATGGAACAATCTGCCGCTCCGACCGAATTAAATGGAATGATGACCAATGTTGAAAATAATGGTGCGCCATGGCCATATAATCAAATGGATCGCCTGAATTGGAAAAATGAAATGTAATGGATGTGAAGAAAAAATACAATCCTTTGCTTGTCATTTGGTTAATGATGGTATTTTTGCTTTTCGCGAATCAATATGGGTATGGCCAAATAGGTTATGCAAAAGATTCATTACAAATTAAGGTTTATACAGAAATTCAGTATAAGGAACATAAACCAACAGGTATAGAAGTAACTCACGTTTTTTGTGATTACTGTAATGATAAACAAAAAGAACACATTAAAAATATCGCCTGGGATTTAGCATTCAACGACAGATTTTCTCCTGAGAATGTCATTGAAGAGGGTAAAAAAAGATTGGCGATGTATATTAGGATACCAAAAGACAAATTTATATTAATGAAAGATGAACAGAGAAGACGCAGATAAATTATTGCACGATAAAGTCGAGGCTGGCGAAAAAGTAAGTCCAGTTTTGCCTGAGGGGGTTAAAAATTACCTTATCGATATAGATGGTACTATTACAGAAGATGTACCAAATGAGGAACCAGAACGAATGTTGACCTGCGAGCCATTTCCAGATGCTTTAGAAACATGTAATAAATGGTATGAAGAAGGACATATGATATGTTTCTTTACCTCTAGAACTGGAGCCCATAGGGAAGTAACAGAAAAGTGGCTTGACAAACATGGATTTAAATACCATAGTCTACTAATGGGTAAACCAAGAGGGGGAAATTACCATTGGATTGATAATCACTTGGTAAAAGCTACCCGTTATAATGGTAAATTCACTGATTTAGTCGAGAAAAAAATGACCATCCAGGTTTTTGATGATGGCCATCATGATCATTAAAATTAAGTGCAATTATGAGTGATAGCATCAAAATACCAACTATGGCAGAAATGTTTGCCGAAGGAAAACAACCAGATGTCTTATTTTGGGTAGGTTGTTCCGGTAGTTTTGATGATAGGGCAAAAAAAATCACTAAAGCTTTTATTAAACTCCTAGATAAGGCCAAAGTTAGTTTTGCTGTGTTGGGAACAGAGGAAAGTTGTACAGGTGATCCAGCAAAAAGAGCAGGTAATGAATTTTTATTTCAAATGCAGGCTGTAACCAATATTGAGGTTATGAATGCTTATGAAGTTAAAAAAATAGTTACTACCTGTCCGCATTGCTTCAATACATTAAAAAATGAATATCCCAGCTTAGGAGGAAACTATGAAGTGGTTCACCATACTCAGTTCTTAAAACAATTATTGTCCGACGGAAAATTGACCATACAAGGTGGAAAGTTTAAGGGCAAGCGTATTACTTTTCATGACCCATGCTACTTAGGTAGGGCCAACAACATTTATGAGGCACCTAGAGACCTGATTACCAAATTGGACGCAGAATTGGTTGAAATGAAAAATTGCAAGAGCAGAGGATTTTGTTGTGGTGCAGGTGGAGCACAAATGTTTAAGGAGCCAGAAAAGGGTGACACGGATGTAAATGTGGAAAGAACCGAGCAAGCCTTGGAAACACAGCCAAGTATTATCGCGGCTGCCTGTCCATTTTGTAATACCATGATGACCGATGGTGTAAAGGCGAAAAATGAAGAAAGCAATATCAAAGTCTATGATGTTGCTGAACTTATGGCAAGTGCAGAGGATTTATAAAATTACAGTATGTTAGTTGAGTTTGAACAATTACCAGAGGAAGCCAGACTTTGGATTTACCAATCAAATAGGCCATTTACAGAACAAGAACTAGAGGAAATAAAACCTTCCATTGAAAATTTCCTGACAACATGGACGGTACATGGCGCTGATCTATTAGCAGGTTATCTTATTAAATATAAGCGTTTTATTATAATTGGCTTAAATCAGGACTTGAATAAAGCAAGTGGATGTTCCATTGATGCATCCGTAAGGTTTATTCAAGAACTAGAGAAAAAATATGGAGTCGATTTAATGGATAAGATGAACGTTACTTTTAAGCAAGGAGAATTTATTGCTTACAAGCCTCTGACTGATTTTAAACTGATGGCAAAAAACAAATCGGTTTCTGGAAACACAGTCGTGTTTAATAATCTTGTTGTAAACAAAGCTGATTTTGAAGAGAATTGGGAAGTGCCCGCTTCAGAAAGTTGGCATTCAAGATTTATTAAATAGAAAAGATTATTCGGTTAATTACTTCTTTATAAAAGTATCCTAAAGTCTTTTATACTTACTTCTATTTATACTAATTTGGCACGATTTTATCTGCTAAATTTAAAGATCCGCTTATTTATGTTAAGGAGAATCACCCTCATTTCTATTATAACTTTATATACCATTTGTTCTGCAAAAGCCCAGAACAATCCACTTGTCACAGAAGATGAAGCCGCCCAGAATCAATGGGTAGATAGTCTCTACAATTCTATGACCCTTGAAGAAAGAATAGGGCAGTTATTCATGGTTCAAGTTTTTTCTAACAAGGATGCTGTACATGAGGAGCAAATTGCCAAATTGATAAAGGAAAATCATATTGGCGGTTTAATTTTTTCATTGGGTGGTCCTTACAGACAAGCAAAATTAAATAACAAGCTACAGTCAATGTCTAAAGTTCCACTTTTGGTTGGGATGGATGCAGAATGGGGACTTAGCATGAGGTTAGATTCTACCTTTGCTTATCCATGGAATATGACTTTGGGTGCCATAAAGGATGAAAAATTAATTGAAAAAACTGGATTTCAAATTGGTAAACATTGCAAAAGATTAGGGGTTCATTTTAACTTTGCTCCTGTTGTAGATATAAATACAAATCCTAAAAACCCAATCATAGGGAATAGGTCCTTTGGGGAAGATAGGGATGCCGTTACTGAAAAAGCACTTGCCTTTATGGAAGGAATGCAAAAGGCTGGTGTTCTGGCAAACGCTAAACATTTTCCCGGTCACGGTGACACGGATTCAGATTCCCACAAAACCTTACCGACTATACATTTTAATGCAAAAAGGATTGATTCTGTGGAGTTGTACCCCTATAGAGAATTAATTAAAAAAGGACTGTCCAGTGTAATGGTTGCGCATTTAAATGTGCCTGCGATGGAAAGTCGAGCCGGATATCCGTCTTCCATATCTAAAAACATAGTAACAAATGTGCTGCTCGACAGTTTGAAGTTTCAGGGTCTAGTTTTTACAGATGCCCTGGGGATGAAAGGCGCATCTAACTTTTCTCAGCCAGGTGATATCGATTTAGCAGCATTTGAAGCAGGGAACGACGTATTGTTAATGTCTGAAAATGTACCATTATCGATCGAAAAAATTTCAAATGCAATTAAGGCAGATCAAATTTCTGAAGAAAGGTTAGCTCGAAGTGTAAAGAAAATATTGATGGCCAAATATAAGGTTGGCCTAAACAATTATGAACCCATAATACTCGAAGGTCTTGGTAAAGACCTAAATACTCTTGAAGATAATTTGTTAAATGAGGAATTATTTGAAAATGCCATAACGGTTCTAAAAAATCAAAATGATATATTACCCCTTAGGGATTTAGAAAAAAAGAAGATTGCTTACGTTTCCTTCGGTGATGATACCGGCACTCCATTTTTTACAGAATTAAAAAAATATACCAAAGTCCATGGAATAAAGGGTGAAAAACTAGATGATGTTTTGGGGAAATTAAGCAACTATAATACTGTTATTATTGGGTTGCATAGATCTAACGATACCCCTTGGAAGGCTTATCAATTCACTGATAAGGAATTGGTATGGTTATACGAAATTGCTAGGCTTAAAGACGTAATTCTTACCGTATTTACGAGACCTTATAGTCTAAATGACTTAAAAAGTATAGAAAATATTGAGGGTATTGTTTTAGCTTATCAAAATAGCAAGGTCGCTCAGCAAAAAACCGCCCAATCCCTTTTTGGGGGTATAGCTTCCAAAGGTTGCACTCCTGTCTCAATAGGAAACTATTTTAAACCAGGTGATGGTTTAACCACCAATGCCCTAAAGGTTTTAACCTATGGTATCCCTGAAAGTGTTGGAATGTCGTCTATTGCTTTTGAAAAGGTAGATAGTGTCGCAAAATATGCTGTGACTAATAAGATGACACCTGGAATACAGTTATTAGTAGCCAGAAAAGGAAAGGTAATATTTGAAAAAAACTACGGATATCATACCTATGACAATAAGGAACCAGTAAAAAGTGAAGACCTTTACGACGTTGCATCATTAACTAAAATTTTAGCAACCTTACCGTTACTGATGGAATTAGTGGATAAAGGTGAAATCTCTTTGAACTCAACCCTTTCAGAATTACTTCCAGAGTACCATGGGTCTAATAAAGCAAACATAACTTTGAAAAGTATGTTATCCCATTATGCTCGTTTAAAGCCTTGGGTTCCCTTTTACGTGGCTACTTTAGACAGCATATCAGGAAAACCATCCGCAGACTATTACCGAAGAACCGAAAGTGATAAATTTCATATTAAGGTTGCGGAAAATTTATACCTACGAACTGATTATCCAGACAGTATTCAAAAAATTATTCGGGATAATGATTTATTGCCAAAATTGAGCTATCGATACAGTGATTTACCGTATTATATTCTCAAGTCTTATTTAGAAAGGTATTATGGGAGAGGATTGGATAAATTAATACAAGAACATTTCTATCACTCTTTAGGAGCCAATTATACGACCTATAACCCTTCTGAGATATTTAGTAATACTCAAATTGTTCCATCAGAAGAGGATAATTATTATAGGTTTCAACGAATTCAAGGTTACGTTCATGACATGGGTGCTGCTATGCAGAATGGTGTAGGCGGCCATGCTGGTATTTTTTCTAATGCTAACGATGTGGCTAAAATTATGCAGATGTATCTCCAAAAGGGATTTTATGGTGGAAAGCGCTATTTTAAACCAGAAACTCTTGAGTTGTTTAACACCTGTTACTACTGTTCTCAGCAGAACAGAAGAGGAATTGGCTTTGATAAGCCTCAGTTAGGAGACAAGGGTCCAACCTGCGGTTGTGTCTCGCCTACAAGTTTTGGTCATTCCGGTTTTACGGGCACATATACTTGGGCAGACCCAGAGGATGAAATAGTTTACGTATTTTTAGCTAACAGAACTTATCCTTCCGCTGAGCAAAATATTTTACTTAGGGAAAATATTAGAACTGAAATTCAACGCCTAATTTATGAGGCAATAATAGAGTAAAATGCGAATAGGAATTGTTTGTTATCCGACATTTGGAGGTAGTGGTGTTGTTGCCACAGAATTGGGTCTTGAATTAGCCAAAAAAGGGCATCATATTCATTTTATAACGTATAGTCAACCTGTTCGTTTAGAATTATTAAGCCATAATGTTCATTATCATGAAGTTAATGTTCCAGAATACCCCTTATTTCACTACCAGCCTTACGAATTAGCCCTTTCAAGCAAATTAGTAGACATGGTGAAGCTTCATAAAATTGAAATTCTCCATGTACATTATGCTATTCCTCATGCGTATGCGGCCTATATGGCTAAGAAAATGTTACAAGAAGAAGGAATCTATATACCAATTGTAACAACACTTCACGGAACAGATATAACCTTAGTCGGAAGTCACCCATTTTATAAACCGGCGGTAACTTTCAGTATCAATAAATCAGATGCCGTTACTTCCGTTTCACAAAGTTTAAAGGAAGACACCTTACGCCTTTTTGATATTAAGCGAGAAATTGAAGTGATTCCAAATTTTATAGATTTAGATAAATACAAATTTCTCTTCACAGATTGTCAGCGGGAAATGATGGCAAACGAAAAGCAGAAGATCATTACTCATATAAGTAATTTTAGAAAGGTAAAGCAAATACCAAATATTATAAGGATATTCAACAATATCCAAAAAAAGATGCCAGCTAAATTATTGTTGGTTGGTGAGGGACCAGAGCGGGAAGGAGCTGAAAAATTATGTGAAGATCTAGGAATAGCCGAAAAGGTTATTTTCCTAGGCAATAGTAATGAAATTGATAAAATACTATGTTTTAGCGATTTGTTTTTACTACCGTCTTTAACCGAAAGTTTCGGACTTGCCGCTTTAGAGGCAATGGCTTCAGGTGTTCCAGTTATTTCTAGTAATTCTGGAGGAATACCAGAATTAAATGAACACGGTGTTTCAGGATTCTTAAGTAATCCCCACGATATTGAAGACATGTCTAAAAATGCTATTTATATTCTGGAGGATGAGGCAAGATTGAAAAAATTTAAAAAGCAAGCAAAGGAGGTAGCTAACAGGTTTGATCTACACAATATCGTACCTCTTTATGAGAAAATTTATTTAAAAACGCTAAAGTCTTCTTATAGCATGAATTAAAAAAACCACCGTATCGGTGGTTTTTTATTTATTGAATGTCCAGACTGTCTAAAATTGATAACGTATACCTAATGCAATATCAAAATCGAGATCATCCCTGTAGTTTCCAAAACCTAATTCAGGCCTAAAGTCTAATGACAACATTAATGGAATGTCAAAGTTGTATTCAATTCCAATGTCACCAGCCACAAATAAAAAGGTTTCAGAATCATCCCCGTCATAACCAGGATAATCATCATCGAAACTATAACTACCTAAACCACCACCTGGGCCAACATACCAGTTGAAACCACCATCTATGTTCCACACCCAGTGATAAAGACCTGCAAGCTTAAATCCATCCCAGTTCTTACCAGATCTCCAACCAAGGTCAATTTCTAACCTGTTATTGTCAGATAATGCACGCTGATATGAAACTTCTGCACCAAAACCATCACTATCACCAAGTCGTAATCCAATGGCGTTGTCTGCAATTACCTGTGCGTTAGACATGGTTACATAACCAAAAAATACACAGATTATTAATACTACTCTTTTCATAAAATTTAAGTTTAAGTTTACACAAAAATACAATTCTTATTAACTTATATTAATCCATATAAGTAATAAACTTTAATTATTCATTCTGTAGATTTACGTAGTATATCTAGGTTTAGATTAAATTATCTGAAAATAAACTATGGCTATAACCATAAAAACTTCCCTATCAGAACTTTCTGAAAATCTAGAAGGTGAACTTTATTTTGATGAGCTTTCTAAAACAATTTATGCGACCGATGCATCAGTATATCGGCAAAAACCTTTAGCTGTTGCATTACCAAAAACAATTGCCGACATCCAAAGGCTTGTTACTTATGCTAAAAATAACAACACTTCACTAATCCCACGAGCTGCAGGTACTTCTCTAGCTGGTCAAGTGGTAGGTGATGGCATTGTGGTTGATATTTCAAAATACTTTAATAATATAATTTCAGTAGATACAATTAATAAAACTGTAACCGTTCAACCAGGGGTAGTAAGGGACGAATTGAACCTATATCTGCAACCATTCGGTTTGTTTTTTGGTCCTAACACTTCAACCTCCAACCGCTGCATGATAGGGGGTATGGTGGGAAACAACTCTTCTGGAACCACCTCGATTAAATACGGTGTAACACGAGACAAGGTGGTATCCCTTAAAACAGTCTTGAGTGATGGGTCTGAAGTTGAATTTAAATCTTTATCTAAAAATGAATTTGAAAGGAAATTAAATCAATCGGATCTTGAAGGATCTGTTTACCGGGAAATATTTAATTCCCTATCCATTTCTGGAGTTAAAGAGCAAATAAAAAGTCAATTTCCAAAAAATTCTATTCATAGAAGAAATACAGGTTATGCAATAGATGAACTTATAAAAACTAATGCCTTTCAAACAAACGGTCCTTTATTTAATATGTGTGATTTACTATGTGGTAGCGAAGGAACCCTAGCATTTACTACAGAGATAACATTACAGCTAGACGATCTACCGCCAAATCATGGTGCCATGATCGCAATTCATTATAAGTCTGTTTCCAATTGTTTAAGGTCTGTTGCGCCTTTAATGAAAATGGACTTGTATGCATGTGAAATGATGGATAAAACAATTCTCGATTGCACAAGACATAATAGGGAACAGCAAGAAAACAGAAGTTTTATTGTAGGTGATCCCAAGGCAATTTTAATGTGTGAAGTTAGAAGTAACAGCAGTCAATCACTTGAAAATCAAATTAAGCTTATAATTGAGGAAATCTCCAGTTTGAATTTAAGTTATGCGACCATCGTTTTAAAAGGCGATGATATAAACAAGGCCAACGAATTGCGTAAGGCTGGTTTAGGTTTGCTTGGCAATCTAATCGGGGATGAGAAATCAGTTCCCTGTATAGAGGATACAGCAGTTGCCGTTGAAGATTTGGCAGATTATATTGACGAGTTTACAGAATTGATGAATTCCTTTAACCAATCACCCATTTATTATGCCCATGCCGGTGCGGGTGAGTTGCATTTACGTCCGATTGTTAATATGAAAACATCAAAAGGGGTTAAAGATTTCAAGGAAATCACATTTTCCGTAGCTGAGCTTGTAAAAAAATACCAAGGTTCTATGAGCGGGGAGCACGGAGATGGAATTGTAAGATCTGGATGTATTGATTTAATGATAGGAAAGGAAAATTATGAGATCCTGAAAAAAATAAAGACCGCATTTGATCCAAATAACATTTTCAATCCTGGTAAAATTGTTAATCCAAAACCTATGGATGAAAATCTCAGGTATGTTCCGGATAGGACCGAACCAAACATTGAAACAATATTTGATTTTTCTGATTCCCTAGGTATATTAAGGGAAGCTGAAAAATGCAATGGGTCTGGGGATTGTAGAAAATTAGTTTCATTTGGAGGAACTATGTGTCCGAGCTATAGAGCCACTAGAAATGAAAAAGACACCACAAGAGCTCGTGCCAATGCCCTTCGAGAAGTTTTGACAAACTCCACCAAGGAAAATAAATTCGACCACCATGAATTAAAAGAGGTTTTCGATCTATGCCTAAGCTGTAAAGGATGCTCTAGGGAATGCCCAAGCAGTGTTGATGTTTCTACCTTAAAATCCGAATTTTTGCATCAATACTATAAATCGAACCCAATTTCAAGAAGAGATTGGCTCGTGGCAAACAATACCGAATACCTAAAATGGGCTAGCAACTTTTCAAAAATTTATAATGCTGTTGTCGGTTGGAATGTTACTTCTAATATAATGAAATGGGCAATTGGTTTATCCAAGGAAAGATCCATACCAAAACTTTCAAATATCACCTTAAGAGACTATTACACTAAACATTATAAATCTATAAATAATCCGATTAAGACGGTTTATCTTTTTGTTGATGAGTTTACCAATTATTTAGAATCCCATATTGGCATTGATACCATTGAGTTGCTCCGTCGATTAAATTACGAAGTTAAAATAGTTGATCATGACGAGTCTGGAAGGTCATTTATTTCCAAAGGGGTTTTGGAAAAGGTCAAGATATGTGCGAATAGAAATATCGATATTTTTAAGGGTTTAATTACGAAGGAAACCCCTTTAATTGGAATTGAACCTTCCGCAATTTTAACCTTTAAGGATGAATATCCTAAATTGGTTACAGATAAAGATTCCGCTAAGCAGATAGGTAACTACACATTCCTAATTGATGATTTCATTGATTTTGAATATAAGGCAGGAAACATTCTAACGTCTTCCTTTAATTTGGAGGAAAAACATATAGTATTTCATGGACATTGCCACCAAAAAGCATTGGCAGATCCAAAATCTAGCTTAGAGATATTAGATATACCCAAAAATTATAAAGTTGAAAGAATTCCATCAGGCTGCTGTGGAATGGCTGGAAGTTTTGGGTTGGAAAAGGAGCATTACGAAATTAGTATGACTATAGGGGAACAAACCTTATTTCCAACCATAAGAAAAAATGAAAATTCAATTATTGCTGCAAATGGTACTAGTTGTAGACATCAAATTTATGATGGAACTAGGAGGGAAGCATTACACCCTATTTCAATTTTAAGAAGAGCTTTACTCTAATTCCTTTTTAATTTTATTTTTATCCAAAATAGTAATTGCCGCAATGAGATCAGTGAATTCCATATTTTTTAATTCTTGATCAGCATAAAAAGGAGATAGGCGATCGTTATTATAATTATAGACTTTCCATCTTTTAAACTGGTATTCTAGGGCCGTAAAATTTTCCACCCAATCACCAGAATTGAGATATATGGTGCTCCCTTTAGAAGATTCTTTCAATAGCATTTTTGGTTGATGGATGTGACCACAAATCACATAGTCGTAACCATTTTCAATCGCCAAATCTGCAGCAATGGTTTCAAAATCACTAACATATTTGAGCGCTCTTTTAACGCCATTCTTTATTTTTTTTGAGATAGAATATTTTTCCTTACCAAGATTTACAAGAATCCAATTAACAAATCGATTTATTAGAATTAATAAACTATAACCATAGCCACCCAATTTTGCCAACCATTTAGCCTTGTGTATTGAATGGTCAAACACGTCGCCATGAAATATCCAAGCCTTTTTACCATCCAAGTTTAATACAATTTTATCCTGTATAGAAATATTGCCCATTTCAGTACCAGAAAACTTTCTCAACAATTCGTCATGGTTTCCTGTAATGTAAACCACCTTGGTACCTTCAGAGGCCATATCCATGATACGTTTTATAACTTTTAGATGAGATTTTGGAAAATATCTTTTGCTAAATTGCCATATGTCAATAATATCCCCATTCAAAATTAATTTCTTTGGACTAATAGAATTTAGATAAGTGAGAAGTTCTGTTGCATGGCACCCTATGGTTCCTAAATGGACATCGGAAATCACAGCAACCTCAACTTTTCGTGTTTTCTTCATTGTAGATTTTATTCGCTGTAAATAAACTACTTAAAGATTACCTTAACATTATCAGCTATTTAAATTTATATGAGGTTAAGGTTAACTAAATGTTATAAAAACAGATTTAAACATATGCCCATAATGGGCTTTTCAATTTTTGTTTTCTCTATAATAGGCGCTACATTTGCGCCAAATAATAAAATATGGCTGGGAATTCTTACGGAACCTTATTTAAAATAACCACTTTCGGTGAATCTCATGGAGTAGCAATAGGAGGTGTAATCGATGGCTGCCCTGCTGGTTTAACTATAAATTTTGAAGCTATTCAACATGAATTAGATCGCAGAAAACCAGGGCAATCCAAAATTGTTACACAGCGAAAGGAACCAGATGAAGTGGAATTTCTCTCAGGAATTTTTGAAGGAAAAACCACCGGAACTCCCATAGGTTTTAATATTAGAAATACCAATCAAAAATCTAAGGATTATTCCCATATTAAGGATATTTACCGCCCTAGTCATGCTGACTATACATACGAAAAGAAATACGGTTTAAGAGACTATAGAGGTGGTGGCCGCAGTAGTGCTAGAGAAACAGCTTGCCGTGTAGTTGCAGGAGCAATTGCTAAGCAGTTACTCTCAAATATTGAAATAAATGCTTATGTTTCAGCGGTTGGATCAATTAAATTAACAAAAAACTACCAAGAATTAGACCTTTCTAATACTGAGAATAACATAATCCGTTGCCCTGATGATGCCACAGCGGAACAAATGATACAGCTGATAAATGAAACCCGAAAAAAAGGGGATACTGTTGGTGGAATTATAACATGTGTTTTAAAAAATGTACCCATTGGCTTAGGAGAACCTGTTTTCGATAAACTTCATGCAGAATTAGGCAAGGCAATGCTTTCTATAAATGCAGTAAAGGGTTTTGAATATGGAAGCGGATTTGATGGAGCTAAAATGTTCGGAAGTGACCATAATGATCTTTTTAATAACGACGGAAGCACTAAGACTAATTTGTCTGGAGGGGTCCAAGGGGGTATAAGCAATGGAATGGATATTTATTTCAATGTGGCATTTAAACCCGTTGCAACACTCATACAAAAGCAAGAAGCTTTAGATTCTTCAGGTAATCTGGTTGAAATGCAGGGGAAAGGTCGTCATGACCCATGTGTGGTCCCTAGGGCAGTTCCGATTGTGGAGGCAATGGCTGCTTTGGTTTTAGCAGATTTTTATTTAAGAAATAAAATCTACTAATTCTAAAATTGTATCTTGAGGTTCTAATAAATATTGCCCAATTCTTCGGGCACTAATCCTAAATTTTTAATCTTTTATGAAGAAACTAGCACTGCATTGGCAAATTTTAATTGGAATGGTTGCAGGTGTTGTGTTCGCGTTAATTATGGCGAACATAGATTGGGGAAAAACATTTATAGTAAATTGGATTAAACCCTTCGGAACCATATTCATCAATTTGTTGAAATTGATCGCAGTGCCCCTAATCTTGGCATCGCTGATTAAAGGTGTCTCTGACCTTAAGGATATATCCAAGCTTTCGCAAATGGGGGGTAGGACTATCATAACTTATCTTATAACTACCGTAGTAGCGGTTTCAATTGGTTTGGCAATTGTAAACATTATCCAACCAGGTTATTCTATAACTGAAGATACACGGAATGAACTGGTAGAAAGTTATAAAGGGGATGCGGATTCGAGAATTGCGCAAGCTGAAGAACAAAAAAATGCTGGACCACTTAAAGCTCTCGAAGACCTGGTCCCAAGTAATATTTTTAAGGCTGCAAGTGATAATGGCAATATGCTGCAAGTTATTTTCTTTGCAATTTTCTTCGGAATTGGACTAATCTTAATACCTGAGAATACCGCAAAACCCGTGAAACAATTTTTTGACGGATTTAATGAAGTGATTCTAAAATTGATAGACCTTATAATGTTAGCAGCTCCGTATGGAGTTTTTGCTCTTTTGGCAGCACTTATTGTGGAATCACCTAGTGCAGATTTATTCCTGGCATTGGCCTGGTACGCAATATGTGTGGTTATCGGTCTTATTTTAATGATATTTTTCTATCTACTCATTGTATGGATTTTCACTAAAAAATCACCGAAATTTTTTATGAACGGTATGTCTCCTGCTCAATTATTGGCATTTTCTACAAGTAGCAGTGCTGCTACTTTACCTGTAACTATGGAACGAGTAGAAGAGCATTTGGGTGTTGAAGAAGAGGTTACAAGTTTTGTCCTTCCTATAGGCGCTACCATTAATATGGACGGTACGAGTCTTTATCAAGCCGTTGCGGCAGTTTTCATTGCACAGGCATTTGGCATGCATCTAGATCTTGCAACACAATTAGGCATTGTAGCCACTGCAACTTTAGCTTCTATTGGCAGTGCTGCAGTTCCTGGGGCTGGCATGGTAATGTTGGTAATCGTTTTAGCACAAGCTGGTATTCCTGAGGCAGGATTAGCACTCATTTTTGCTGTGGATAGGCCATTAGATATGTGTAGAACAGTTGTAAATGTTACAGGAGATGCTTCAGTTTCTATGATTGTTGCAAAATCTGTTGGTAAACTTGGAGAACCTAAGGTTAAGAATTGGGACGATAATTACCAACATTGATTTAAAATAACCTATCTTAAAGCAAACATTAACTTTGAGCAAATTAGATAATATGAATATCTGCTTCATTATGTATCCATGGGATCAAATCGACCCAGAAAATGATACAAGTTTGGCTTTAATAAAGGAATGTGTTAGAAGAGATCATGGGGTTGCCATGTGTACCCCTTCAAACTTAACCATAAGAGATAGTGTTACGACAGCTTTTTGCAAGGTTATCGGTAGAATGGATAAGGTCTCCCGAAGCCTTAAGACCTTTTATAAACAGGTGAAACTTAGGGATGAAATGCTTCCTTTAGCTGGATTTGATGCCATCTTTTTTAGGGCAAATCCACCACTAGATCCTATCGTGTTAAACTTTTTGGATTCGGTGAAAAATGATGTTTTTATTATCAACTCCATTCAAGGAATGCGGGAAGCAAATAATAAACTTTACACTGCTGCATTTGGGGATAGTCACTCTAATATCATCCCCAATACCCATGTTTCAAAAAACAAGGACTACTTAATAAAACAAATTAAGGAGTCTAAAGCAGATAAGATGATTATTAAACCTTTGAACGGTTTTGGTGGTTCTGGGGTTATTCTAATTGAAAAATCTGCCATGAGTAATATTAATTCCCTTTTAGATTTTTATATCTCTAATGGTAGGGACGCATCTAATTATGTAATCCTTCAAGATTATATTGAAGGAGCCGACCAAGGCGATGTTCGTGTGCTGATGCTTAATGGGGAGCCCGTGGGGGCTATGAGAAGGGTTCCTGGAGACGATGATCACCGATCTAATGTAAGTGCCGGTGGAAGAGTTGAAAAGCATACACTTTCTAAGGAGGAACGTGCACTTTGCAAACAAATCGGCCCCAAGTTAGTCCAAGACGGCCTATATTTTGTTGGTATTGATGTTATCGGCGGAAAACTTGTCGAAGTTAATGTGATGTCTCCTGGCGGTATTACTTACATAAACAAGGTTTATAAGAATAAAAGAAGGGTTGAGGAAAAGGTCATCGACTTTATAGAAAGTAAAGTACTCGATAAACTACAAGCCTTTAACCGAAGAACCCGATTGAGAAAAACTGTAGACGAAGCCTAGTATTTTATGACAATATCTAAAATGAGTGTCGATGAAATTATCGATGCAATTGGTAATGAGAAAACTTTCCATGCCGTTTCAGATGATTATTCCTTTATAATAAAAATTGAGTCTTATGTTCATTTTATTTGTGGCGCCGTACACGATGGACATCAGTTCAGAAAAGAATTATGGGAAAATTGCCTATTATCTGAATATGAACGGTGGTATGAAGAGGACCCAGAAACGTTGAATATGGTTAGAACCCATCCAATAACCATTGCTGGTTTAGACTCCAGGTTTGAATATGATCTCAACCGAGACCCTGAAAATGCAATTTATGAGGATGCTTGGGGGAAAAAGATGTGGAAGCAACCATTAAGCAAGGAAGCTAAAGATTTCAGTTTGGCGAAACATACAAATTTTTATAAGGTCGTAAATGCGCTTGTTTCAAAAATTGAACAATTATTTGGTCGATGCATTGTTTACGATATGCATAGCTATAATTGGAGGCGCTGGGATAGAAAGGTGCCTACATGGAATTTGGGCACATCGAACATTGACAACAATCGTTTCGGTGGTATGGTCGAGGATTGGCGCGCTTCACTATCGGAAATGATTTTCCCAAATGATATAGATACAAAGGCTAAAGTTAACGATACCTTTCAGGGAAATGGCTATTTTTTAAAGTTTATAACCAATAACTTCAGTAATACACTGGTATTGGCGACAGAGATTTCCAAAGTCTATTGCAACGAATTAAGCGGCGTAATTTACCTAGACATAGTAAGTATAGTTGAAGAGGAACTTAAAAAAAGGATACCCCAACACGCCACTATCTTTATCGAGAAAACCAAACCTTGATAAATAAGACACTCTATTTTCTGAAAGAGCTAAAGAACATCAACAATATTTCATAATTCTGCATTATGGGAAGTGAAACAATGGAGGATAAGACGACCCCGGTAATTAATGATCAACTATTAGAGAGGATTTGTACAAAAATCCAAAACAAAGGTGTTGTCTTTGAAAAATTTTCAGATAAGGGGACAGTCTACATCGATAAGCTATTACCTTACTTATGCATTTACAGATACAATGAAGAAGACCCCTATTTTTCAGGGTTGTTAAAAACCCAAGGCGCCTATATTATCGTTCATGATTCAGTCGATTTAAAACCTCTTTTAAGAGCAATTGCAACTACCATGACAGAAAAATTCCATTCAATGCTGATTATGGAATTTTGGCCTGAAATTTCAAATGGTGATTATAGTTTTAAAATTCGTGCTCCAAAGGGAGACAGTTTACCTACAACAAAGGCATTAGCAGAAGGTTTTAAACAACTTTCTGAATTTAATATTCATATTACCAATACAATCTCTAAGAAAAAACCTAGACAACCAGACCACTTAAAACCTTTATTGGAGGATGGTGAATTAAAAAAATTAGGGGCAATAATTTATGGTGTAGGAATACCTACCATTTACAGAAACGAACCGAATAAAGAATTGTATTATCTGTTCTATCGAAAATTCCATTCCATTTTTTCTGAAACCGTAATGCGCTCGGCTTACGAATTTATCCGAGTACAAACTGCCAACCCATTCGATAATTATTTAATGCTTGGCAAAACCAGCCTCGATGAAATTACCTTAAAGTCAGATAAGGAATTGGCAGAAATTAGTGAAGGAATGTCTTTTCTCTTAAGAACAACTCCGGTAAATAGTTATGAGGAGTGGATAAAATTTAAAGAGAATAATTATAAAAAGACTCCCTCTTTTAATTACCGACTAATTGCCATTGATCCAGAAATTGAAAAGCGGAAACTATTTAATGTGCCAATCGATCAAATTGAGGATCCCACAATTGCTTTTATATTAAGGGGTAAACGATTGGAAATTGAGAAACAGCTTACCATGCTTGAAGAGCGCGGGACTACCAATTTTAAACATGTCGGGAATAGTCTGTATGGAGTTATCCAAAGAAATACCTTAAAAGAAGCAAAAAAAATTCTCCGGACTTTCCCTAAAAAGCAAAATTTATCTGGTAAGAAACGATACGATTGTTTCGAGTTTGCCAGTATTGCCCAAAAAGAGATTGATTATTATCAAGAATGCTTTCCGGACATTTCATTAAAGATTGAAATAAGGGATGATATTGCGGGAATTATGGTTTCTAAAACAAAATTATTGGTTAGTAGCCAGCTCTCAATAAATTCAAAACGGGCAGATGCATTAATTCAACATGAAGTAGGCACCCACATAGTTACTTACTGCAATGGTAAAATGCAACCTCTAGAACAAATGTATGCTGGTTTTGAAGGATACGATCAGTTACAGGAAGGTATAGCGGTATTAGCAGAATATTTAGTGGATGGGTTAACAGTTACAAGACTTCGGTTATTAGCCGGAAGGGTTGTGGCAGTAGACAGTATGGTAAAAGGAGCAAACTTTAAGGAGACTTTTAGACTATTAACCAAAAACCATAATTTTTCTCCAACCTCCGCTTATTATATCTCCATGAGAATATATAGGGGTGGAGGATTGACCAAAGATGCAGTTTATTTAGCCGGTCTTATTGATGTACTTAACTATCTAAAAAAGGGTGGTGATTTAAACATTCTATATTGCGGCAAATTCAACACGAACCACATCGAACTTATTCAGGAATTACTATATAGAGGTGTATTGAACCAACCTAAAATACCAAGGTTTTTAGAACGACCACAAGTTCAACAGCGATTAACGAGACTTCGAAATGGAATCGAAATTACGGATATGGTAAGTGATTAGTTATTCCTAAAATTTTACTTTAATAATTGAAAGATGAAAATAGCATTTATAATAAATGATCATAATACAGAAAAACCTAATTACACAACTCCTGGCTTGGGATATGCAGCCTACAAGAGAGGGCATGATGTATATTTCATTGGGGTCGGCGAACTTTCGTATGCCTCTAAAGGTCATCTGTCTGTAAGATGTAAAACTGTCACGGGTAAAAATTTCAATACTCAAGAAACATTTTTTAAGGCGGTACAAAAAGAGGAATTTTCAAAAGTTACTTCTGAAGAATTAGATGTTTTGTTTTTAAGAAACAATCCTTCAGATGAAATCAATGAACGTGACTGGGCACAAAATGCGGCTTTTATTTTTGGTGAAATCGCAATGCGAAATGGCGTTATTGTTTTGAACCATCCTAATAGTTTGGCAGGAGCGGTCAACAAAATGTATTTTCAGCATTTCCCAGAAATTTTAAGACCTAAAACGGTGATATCCAGAGATCACAATGAGATTAAAGCATTTTTTGAAGAGCAAAAACAAAAAATGATTCTAAAGCCACTACAAGGTTCAGGGGGAGCAAATGTCTTTATGATGGATAAGAAAAATGCACATAACCTAAGTCAAACCATTGATGCAATTTGTAGGGATGGTTTTGTTATAGCCCAAGAATATTTACCTGATGCGAAAAATGGAGACACTAGATTATTTTTAGTTAATGGAGAACCGCTGGAGGTTAAAGGACAATATGCCATGATGAAAAGGGTGAATGCAAAAGGAGAAATACGCAGCAATATTCATGCTGGAGGAAAACCCACCAAAGCAGTAATGACAGACGAAATAATGGAATTAGCAGATATCGTTAGACCTAAATTAGTGCAAGATGGTATGTTTATGGTTGGCATAGATATAGTTGGCAATAAACTTATGGAAATTAATGTGTTTAGCCCTGGTGGTCTAAATGTTATGGGTCAAATGTACGGGGTTGATTTCTCATCAAAAGTAATTGAAGCTATTGAAAAAAAGGTGGATTATAAAAAAATGTATCCAGATTATTTATACAATAGTCGACTTGCCACACTCTAGGAAATTTAAATGTATTTCATGGAGAAAAATTGCACTCTAACCATTTTAATCTTCGAATCTCTGCCTTTGAACGAAAATTTCTAAGAGGAAATCAATTTGATGGTACTTTTAGAATACAAGTTTAATAAAGCAAACCATAATACATTCGCTTATATAATCTTGCATAGAATTTAGAGTTATTAGTTTTTAATTAGTTGTTAATTGCAAAACCCTTCAGAACGAAGGGTTTTTGCATTTTATTTATCTAAAAACTTTTCTTTTAAATCAGGGGTAGGAATCATGCATTTCTCTTGTTTACCAAACCATTTATATCGATTCTTACCAATATAATTATAAACGGCATCTCTTATAGCCTTTGGTACAACTATGAAAATAGCAAACAGATTAATTGGAAATTTCAATTTTGAAGCAATTCTTAAAGCTGCACTTGATCTTTTATAGATTTTGCCATCGGGAGTTTCCAATATAATTGATTCTAAATTACCTAAATCAATCATTTTCGATCCCAATGCCATTTTTGCATATTCACTCTGTAGGGATGCAAATTGAAATAAATTCTTTGAATCATTTCTTATAACATATTGAATTGAGTTATTGCATAGATTGCAAACCCCATCAAAGTAAATTACATATGTATTGTTAGGTTCAGTTTTCATTTTTTAGCCTCCACCAATTCTAATTGGCCAACATCTACATTTGTTGTGAACATCCCATAATTTACAACTGCCTTATTTTTTTCAATCTTGTCGATGCTTCCAACAGCTTTTCCATCTAAAAGCCTAACGCGATCGCCGACCTTCAAAGAGGGCTTCGGTTTTTCATCGACTTTCTTCTCCAAAGATTCTTTTTTCTTTTTCTTTCGAATAGTTTTAATTTTATTCTGCACCTCTTTGGTTACAGCTCTTTCTTTTTGTTTTTCTTCTTTCCGTTCCTTATCAGTGATAGCCCGGTTACGCTTTGAATTTTCAATCTGAACCATTTTAAACAATTCCGACATCAAATCTCTTTTCTTTTTATCATTGAAATATTGCTCAGATAGGGCATCAAATTTTTGGCCAAGGAAAATTAACCTTTGGTCTTTGTCATACAGTTCTTGGTAACTTTCTAACTTCTTCTGAATTTTTTCATTAATCGCCTCCAATTTTTCCGCTTCAGATTGCGTTTTTAATTCATTCGCTTTTAATGACTTTTCAGTACGTTCTAATTTAGATCGTTCTTTGTGAAGTTTGGCAATGGTTGCATCGAAACGAACTTTACCTTTTTCAATTTTCTTTTTTGCCTTATTAATTAAATTAAATGGAATACCATTTTTTTGGGCAACCTCGAAAGTAAATGAGCTACCAGGTTGGCCAATACCCAATTTATATTCGGGTTCTAGAGATCTTTCGTTAAAAGACATATTGGCATTTTGCATGTATGGTAATTCATTTGCTAATACCTTTAAATTAGAATAATGGGTAGTTATTATACCATATGCCTCCCGAGCATAGAACACCTCCAAAAAAGTTTCCGCCAATGCACCACCTAATTCAGGATCACTTCCAGTACCAAATTCATCAATTAAAAATAGGCAACCCTTCTTACATTTCCTTAGAAAGTAATTCATTTGCTTTAATCGGTAGCTATAAGTACTTAAATGGTTTTCAATGGATTGGTTATCACCTATATCGCTCAATACATTTTTGAAAAAACATATGGTAGACTTTTCATGAACGGGGATTAAAATACCACTTTGAAACATTATTTGGAGCAACCCAACGGTTTTTAATGTAATACTTTTACCCCCAGCGTTAGGGCCAGAAATAACAATAATCCTATTTTCTCTATTCAAATCAATAGATTGAGGATACGTTTTTAATCCTTCTTTTTTGTTCTGAAGTAACAATAAGGGATGAAATGCATCACGAAGATGCAACACTTCTTCATTATTAATATTCGGTAGGATTCCGTTAATTGATTTAGCAAAATGAGCCTTGGCATGCAATACATCCAAAGCCGTTAAAAACTCTTGATAGTCTTTAAATAAAAAGGAATATGGTCTTAATGTATTCGTTAATTCCTTTAGTATTCTTGTTATTTCCTCTTCTTCATCGTATTCAAGGTTATTAAGTTCACGAGTATAATTTAGGGTGGCTTCTGGTTGAATATAAACAATACTTCCTGTTTTACTACCTCCCATTATCGAACCTTTTACACGCTTTCGGTACATCGCCTTCACGGCCAAAACTCGGACCCCATCCATAACTGACTCTCTAATCTCATCTAAAAAATCAAGACTCGATGAAGAGGATAAGGCATGGTTAAAACTTTGATTAATTTTTGACCTAACTTCAGTTATCGATTTACGAATGCTTTTTAAGTCTTCTGACGCATCATCTTTTATTTCTCCGAAACGATCAATTACCTTTTTTATGGGGATTATAGGTTCTTCGGTAATTGGAATGTGACTTGAGAAGCTCTGAAGGCCTTGATAATAAATTTCAAATTTTTTGAGGAATTTTAGGATGCCATTCGCTGTTTCAGAAATACTTAGCAAGTTTCTAAATCCCTCTACCTCAATTTTAGAGTTTTCGATTTGTAGTAACCTCAACTGGTCTGAAATTGTCTCGAAGCGGTGATTAGGAATTCTATTTTCATTTTGTAAAGACGCAAGAAATTCATTGGTGAGCTGTAATTCTTGTAATAACACCTCCTTTTTATCTATAGGTATTATATGTGAGACCTTGTCTTTTCCTAAATCTGTCAAGCAATAGCCTTGAATAATACTAACTATTCTAGGAAATTCAAGGTCTTGTAAAGTTTTTTGGTGGATTCTCCCCATTAAGATTCCTTTAATTTTAGGATAGCAAAATTATGAAATATAGCTAGCATCTAGGATGCTAATAAATTTATACTTAATTAAAATGCCAATAGTATTATACATTTTTTGAATGCTATACAAATCTTGGTATTTTTCAACTTTAATTTTATTTCATGAATGTAGAGATTCATCCGAGCTGGAAAAATATTTTAAACGACGAATTTGAAAAGCCCTATTTTTCAGAATTGGTTGCGTTCGTAAAAAATGAATACCAACATCACACATGTTACCCACCAGGGAAAAAGATATTTAATGCGTTAGATTTGTGTCCGTTTGATAAGGTTAAGGTTGTCATTATTGGTCAAGATCCTTACCACGGACCAAACCAGGCTCATGGTTTATGTTTTTCAGTAAATGAAGGAATATCACATCCCCCATCGTTAATAAACATATTTAAAGAAATTCAAGCGGACCTCGGAACCTCTTATCCTAGATCGGGTAATCTAGAGCCTTGGGCAAAGCAAGGGGTATTATTATTGAATGCTACACTTACAGTTAGGGCTCATCAAGCAGGAAGCCATCAAAATAAAGGTTGGGAAATATTTACCGATGCTATAATTAAAGCAATTAGTGATAATAAAGAGGGGGTTATCTTTTTATTATGGGGTGGGTTCGCTAAGAAAAAAGCGAAAATAATAGATGCTAAAAAACATCATGTTTTAACCTCTGGTCATCCATCACCACTTAGTGCAAATAGAGGTTTATGGTTTGGAAACCAGCATTTTAGCCTAACTAACTCCCTGTTGGAGCAAGCGAAGGAAGAGGCAATTCAGTGGTCGTTAACTTAATTTTTGGTTTAAAAATCACCTTCGGTGTTGTTTTCATAGAACGTTTTTCAATCTTATTAACGCTAAAAAACAGTAGAAGAAAATTTAGTGCGATTAAACCGGCGAGTACAATACCAACAGTTAAAATCATAAGTTCAGGTTTATAGTTAAGTAAAGTAGAAAGGTTTAGGTTTTTCAAATATACTTAAATTTATGTTAAATGAAAATATTACCTAACTATTGGATAATGAGTTTATTAACATGGTTATTCACCAAACCAATTAGACTAGTATTTGATTTGAAGGAAGAATTTTGTCTATAATACCCAATTGAAACAATGTTTCCTGTATCTGCGAAACCTTATAATCACTAAGTTGTTCTCGAGACCAATGGGTAGATTCTAGCCAAGCCTGAACATCCTCAAGCTTAATCCCGTATCTATTTGAAATTGTTTGATCTATTCCCCCCAATAATTTAAAACCGGTTGTATATGTATTAACCGTATCCAAAATTGCTCCAACCTCTTCTTTGTTATCTTTCAGGAATTCATCTGTAGCTGCAATTACAAAACAAGGCCAAGGAGTAGGGCAGTTACCTATTTTTCTAAATATTCCCTGATCCACAAGAGGCTTGGTCATAAAAGTTTCCCACATAAAATAATCTGCAAACCCGCTTTTCAATGTATCTACAGCGCCTTCAATATTATTGACCACCTCAAATTTTAAATCCTCAGTTAAATTCCAGTTATGGTTTTCAGCATTCACATAGGCCATTAAATGAGAACCAGAACCAAACCTTGATATTGCGGCCTTTGTACCCTTTAAATCAGAAATTTTATGATAATCACTTTGTGAGGCGACATGAATACCCCAATTTAATGGAGAACCAACAAATTTTTGAATAATTTTAGATGGATTACCATCGACAATATCCTTTATGATACCCTCTGTTAGAATTACAGCCATATCAATGTCCCCATTCCTAAGAGCCTGACACATCGCTCCAGTGCCTTCTGGATAATCAATCCACCTCAGATTAATATCAAATTTATGGTATTCTTTATTCTTAAGGGTGAGATACCATGGGTAGTTAAAATGTTCCGGGACTCCACCAATTGTAATTTTTTTCATCCTATTAAATTCAAAGATTTACAATTTTTTTGAGGGTGTACTCAATTAATCTATTCATTGTCTTTCCCGCTTTTTTACTAAAATCACCTGTAATACGATTAGCAATAATTGCATTTAAAGAAATTGCTTTATGGCCTAATAATTTAGAGAGCCCATAAATTGCTGATGTTTCCATTTCAAAATTAGTGACCTTCAATCCATTATAATTGAAATTGGTTATCCTTTCATTAAGACTTTCATCACTCAATTTCAATCGAAGACTTCTTCCTTGTGGGCCATAGAAACCAACATTTGTTAAGGTCATTCCCGATAAAACTTCCTTTGATTTAAAATGTTTAAATAACTTTTCATCAACTTCAGCGGCATAGGGCATGGGGTGCAAAGTGTCTATATTGCAAGTATCCGCAAAATGGTTGGAAAGTACCTCATCCATTTGCCCATGATGACCATAAAAATGAATTAAACCATCCATACCAATACCGTGGCTACTTATTACCAAACTATCAACAGGTATATCACTTTGAAGTGCTCCCGAGGTCCCAACCCTAATAATGTTAAGGGCTTTAAGATCCTCGTTTACCAATCTACTTTTAAGGTTGATATTTGCCAAGGCATCTAATTCATTTAAAACGATGTCGATATTGTCCGTACCTATACCCGTAGAAATGACGCTTAATCGTTTCCCTTTGTAGACCCCGGTATGAGTTATAAATTCACGTTTTTCAACCCGGTGTTCAATTTGATCAAAATGCTTTGACACTCTTGAAACTCGTTGTGGATCTCCAACGGTAATAATAGTATCTGAAATTTGATGGGGCAATAGGTTTAGGTGATAAATACTGCCATCTTTATTCAGGATTAACTCAGAAGGCTTTAGTGGCATTAAAATTTGGTTTAATCAATTTATTCTCCTCCACACTAAAATGAAAATCTAATCTATTAAGGCCACCATAAGGAATATCATTATTAACCACTATGCTAAAATTAGTGTTCCCACTAAGAGCCTGTTCACCAGTGGAGTTTAATTTAAGGTAATCCTCACCAAGGGTATAGAAAGGAGTTAGCAATTCAATTAATCGTTCCAATTGAAGGTCTCCATAACCATAATAACCTTGAAAATTTAATATATAACCCAGTAGATGATGTTTTGAAGTGATATCATGCGTTTTTATTAACTCTAAAATGTTTTTTTCTAAGATGCCAAGACCAGTATTGGAATCCGGAAAACGTTTTAAGTGTGCTTTTAGACAATTGCTTAAGTAAATAAAGGATGACTTTTGAACAATATATGGCTTAAATAAGTTATGATCTTTACCACAGTAAATTCTCCATAAGGTATAGGCCAAATCTAAATCTTCATCCTTTAATTTAATACGCTCCTTAAAATGTTTATTTAATTGTTCATCGTTAAGTTCCCCAAGTCCTTTTAATGTCTTTTCGGAATGTATCCATCCACTAGAAACCAGAAAAATTGGGAGATGAATCTTTTTTTGTCTTAACAGGCTTATCACCCCAATTAAATTAATATGGCAGAATAAGTCATATTCAAACCATAGTATAACTTCTGTGTAATTCTCGGGATGATTGAGCTTATCTATGTCTATTTTATACTTTTCTTCATCAAATACAAGATCATAAAACTGTGTAAAAAAGTCTTTTCGAAGCTTAACGTGGGATTCAGAATCTATAAATTCAGTTGTCGGGCCCTCACAGAGCATTTCACTCCATGTTAAAAAGTCTCCTTCATAACCCATACTTAGAAGTCTATCGGTAAGTACATCACCATTAGTAATATGCAGTGTCATTTTCTCCATATTAACCACCTACTCGTTTTACTTTAAAACCCAATTCTTTTAAATGAATCATAATTTGATCTCTAAAATCCCCCTGTATGATTATGGTTTCATTTTTAAAACTTCCCCCCACACCTAAGAGTTTTTTTAGATCTTTTGCTAGAATTTTAAAATCTTCAGTGGCACCATTATACCCTTCAATAATGGTTATTGGCTTACCTTTCCGCTTTTCATATTTACAAATAAGCGGGTCATCCTGCAACCATATTCCCAATCCCTCTTCAGTCTGTTGTGATTCTTCAGATTCTTCGTGGTCTGGAAATAACGATTTTAATTGATCCTTTAAATCCATTTTCTATTTTTTAATCAAACCCAATTCAACCAATCGTTCAGTTAAGAATTCTCCTGCCGTAATATCCTCATAAAGTTGGGGATGCTCTTCATCAACACAATTATCTAAAACATCTAACTTCATACTACTAATTGGATGCATAAAGAACGGTATCGAATATCTAGAAGTGTTCCACAATTCACGTGGTGGATTTATAACTCTATGGATAGTTGATTTAAGCCTATTGTTGGTATGTCTGGAGAGCATATCTCCAACATTAATCATCAATTCATCTGGCTCGGCAATGGCATCAATCCATTCACCCTTATGGTTTTGAACTTGAAGCCCTCTACCTTGCGCCCCCATTAATAAAGTTATCAAATTAATATCTCCATGCGCAGCAGCCCTAACAGCTTCTTTTGGCTCTTCTAAAATAGGTGGGTAGTGTATAGGCCTAAGTATTGAATTTCCGTTATGTATATATTCATCAAAGTAATTTTCTTCTAATCCTAAATGAAGCGATAGAGCCCTGAGGACATATTTGGCTGTTTTCTCAAGTCTTTGGTAGGCTTCCTTTCCAACCTCATTAAACCTCGGCAATTCTTCAACCTCAACATTTTTGGGGTATTCTTTTTCTAACCGAGGATTGTCCTCGACATACTGCCCAAAATGCCAAAATTCTTTTAAATCTCCTTCCTTTTTTCCTTTAGCGCTTTCTTTTCCAAAAGACACGTAACCTCTTTGGCCTCCAATTCCTTCAATTTCATATTTCTGCTTTATTTCTAATGGCAACTCAAAAAAGTTTTTTACTTGAGTGTACAAATCTTCGACCAAATCATCATTCAAAAAATGACCTTTTAAAGCAACAAAACCTATTTCTTCATATGCTTTTCCAATTTCATCAATAAATTTTTGCTTTCTCTCCGGATCATCGGAAATAAAATCATTTAAATCTACACTAGGAATACTATTCATCGAGAATTATTTATTAGTTCGAACTACAAATTTAACCTTTTAAGATGTAAAGAGTTGTTCACCATTCGTCTAAAATTAACTCAATTCCTTATGAACACTCTCTTTTTTGGTTACATTTGGTTGATATAAGTTATTGGAAATGCTGACTGCTACTGCAACATTAATCAAATTTGACAAGAAGGGTCTTGAGGACAATACACTTCTTCAATTGTACATGAATATGTTGAAGCCTCGATTGATTGAAGAGAAAATGTTAAAACTTCTTCGGCAAGGAAAGGTGAGCAAATGGTTTTCCGGCATAGGACAGGAGGCCATTTCGGTGGGTGTAACCATGGCATTACAACCAAATGAATATATTCTCCCAATGCACAGAAATTTGGGAGTTTTTACTACTAGAAAAGTGCCGTTAGAAAAACTTTTTAGCCAATGGCAAGGCAAAGCCAATGGTTTTACAAAAGGTCGCGACAGGTCATTTCATTTTGGAACCCAAGAACATAAAATTGTCGGAATGATTTCTCATTTGGGACCTCAATTGGGTGTGGCGGATGGAATAGCACTTGCAAACATCATTTCAAACACTCATAGGGTTACAGCTGTATTTACAGGAGAGGGTGGTACTAGCGAGGGTGATTTTCATGAGGCTTTGAATATTGCCTCTGTATGGAACTTGCCAGTACTATTTTGTATTGAAAATAACGGATATGGTCTATCCACGCCTACAAAAGAGCAATATGCCTGTAGAGATTTAGCTGATAGAGGAAAAGGTTATGGAATAGATTCCTTCATTTTAGATGGCAATAATATTATTGAAATATATACTAAGGTTATAAAATTAACCGAAAGTATGCGAAAACGTCCACGTCCGATATTGGTTGAATTTAAAACCTTTAGGATGAGAGGGCATGAAGAGGCAAGTGGAACCAAATATGTTCCAGAGGAAGTGATGAATGAATGGAAGTCTAAAGATCCCATTGAAAATTTCAAGTCATTTTTAATTGTCAATAAAATCCTCACCGTGGATATTGAGGAGCAGTTTCAAAGTGAAATTTCTAAAGAAATTGATGATGCCTTAGAAGCTGTTAATGAAGAACCAATTATAACTGCTGATACAAATGTAGAACTAGGGGATGTTTACCAACCGTTTGAAATTACTAAAACAAAAGTAGAAGCAACCAAAGATGAAATCCGTTTTATTGATGCAATATCTGATGGGTTACGAGAGGGGATGCGGAAACATAAGGAGTTGGTGTTAATGGGGCAAGATATTGCCGAATATGGTGGTGTTTTCAAAATTACGGAAGGTTTTTTAGAAGAGTTTGGCAAGGATAGGGTAAGAAATACTCCTATATGCGAATCCGGAATAGTGGAAACGGCCATGGGACTTTCCATAGCAGGGATGAAATCTGTTGTTGAAATGCAGTTTGCCGATTTTGTGAGCTCAGGATTTAATCCAATTGTAAATTACTTGGCCAAATCTTACTATCGCTGGAACCAAAATGCAGACGTTGTAATTCGAATGCCTTGTGGGGCAGGAGTGGGAGCAGGGCCTTTCCATTCGCAAACTAATGAGGCCTGGTTTACAAAAACACCTGGACTTAAAGTTGTTTATCCGGCTTTTCCAGAAGATGCCAAAGGTTTGTTGTTAACGGCAATTGCAGACCCTAATCCGGTTATGTTTTTTGAACATAAGGGTCTTTATAGAAGTAAAAAAGGAGATGTTCCAAAGGGCTACTATAATATTCCTTTTGGCAAAGCTAACATATTGCGTAATGGCAAACAGGTTACCATAATTTCTTATGGTGCCGCTGTCCATTGGGCATTAGAGGTATTGGATAACAATCCAGAAATCGATGCCACCGTTTTAGATCTAAGAAGTTTACAACCACTGGATACAGAAACAATTTTCACTTCCGTAAAGGAAACTAATAAGGCCATTATTCTTCACGAGGACAGTCTTTTTGGGGGAATAGGCGCAGACATTTCTGCGTTAATTATGGAAAATTGTTTTAATTATCTAGACGCCCCTGTCATACGAGTTGGGAGTATAGAAACACCTATACCATTTGCTGAAAATTTAGAAAACAACTATTTACCAAAAGTTCGGTTCGAAAAGGAACTTAAAAACCTACTCAATTATTGAGGGTTTAACGCTGATTGAATTTCTTTGGCTTTTGCTTCAACTTCATCTAGTGCTCTAAGAAGATTTCCACTCCATAATTTACCAATTTCTTCTTCAGTGTAACCTCTTTTTACTAATTCCAAGGTGACATTAAAGGTTTCTGAAGCATCATTCCATCCTTCAATTCCGCCGCCTCCATCAAAATCACTACTAATACCGACGTGGTCTATATCTAATTTGGAAATTAGGTAATCAATATGATCTACAAAATCTGATACATTAACTCCTTCTGGAACATCAGTCATCTCAGCTAATCGTTTGTCAACCTCAGGTTTAATACTGTTATAAGCATCATAATAGGCTCTACGGGCTTCTGGATCCAATTTTCGAATATCAGCTCTTTCCAAATAAGCCATATTGTTTGCTTCCATAACCTGTTTCCTAACATCCCTTTCAAAATCTGATCTAGAGGTATTCTTTTCTGGGTCCACGTAACTTTTAAATGCTACAGTTTGCACCACACCACCATTTTTCTTTATCCATTCCAATTGTTCATCGTCAAGATTTCTACTGTGGTTCCCTAAAGCTCTTGCAGAGGAATGTGAAGCTATAACAGGGGCTTCAGAAATTTCAATCATTTGCTTAATTGCCTCTTTAGAAGGGTGGGAGATATCGATCATCATTCCCAATCTGTTCATTTCTTTAATAGCCTCTTTTCCTAATTCACTCAATCCATTATGCAACCAATCATTATTCTCCTCTCCAGTATTACTGTCACTTAATTGACTGTGTCCATTATGAGCCAAACTCATATACCTAGCTCCTAAATTGTAAAATTTCTCAATGTTTTTTAGGTCGGTTCCAATAGGATAGGCATTCTCAACACCAATCATAGCAACCAATTTCCCTGAAGCGACAATATCTCGAACTTCTTGGGAAGTGGTAGCCAACGCAATTTGGTCTGGAGCAATTTCCTCAACCAATTTATGAATGGCATTAAATTTGGAAATGGCATTTTCATAAGCTTTTGCATAACCATCAGCAGTTAAAGTATCCTGACCTGTATAAACTACGAACCAAGCAACGTCTAAACCACCTTCTTTCATTTTAGGCAAGTTTACCTGAGTGTCGAGTTTTTGAGTATAATTAATGGAATCTGTGAAATTATTAATATTAATATCGTTATGGGTGTCTAAGGTTATTACATTTTTGTGAATAGCCTTTGCCTTCTCAATTAATGCAATTGAATCTTGTTTCATGGAATCTATTTCAGAATTGACTTTTTTATCATTTTTACAATTGAAAATAAATGCGCATAATAAAATTGGGAGTAATATTTTCTTCATGGTAAAGGGTTTTAAGGGGCTGAATTTACAAATTTGTATTGGTCCTGTTTGCCCATAACTATAAAAATGTAACTTTAGAAAATGAAATCATTGGGCTTCCAAATAATTGCTATTGTATTATATGTTTTTGTTTCGTGTAAAGAAAATGATGAACCAAATTATAAATGGATTACAAAAGAAGTTAAGGCAACAGCTTATAACTCTACCGTAACACAAACAAATTCTAATCCACATATAACCGCTTTTGGGGATTCATTGATCCCCGGTAAAAAATATATTGCAGTTTCAAGAGATTTGGAACGTCTAGGACTTGCCCATAATACACTTGTTAAAATTGAAGGATTGGAAGGAACTTATTTGGTAAAGGATCGAATGCATGCTCGCAAACGAAACCAAATAGATGTCTACATGGGGACAGATATAAAGGCCGCCTTACAATTTGGGCGGAAACATGTTACAATTCAATATAGGGTTGAAATACCCGATTCAACCAAAACCGAAGAGATTAAAAATCTGCCAAATTAAATGGATAAGCATCCCTAATTTTTACTAATTCATCATTGTCTAGATTTTCAATGGATTTGCCAAATGTGGCTTGTGCATAAGAAATTCGTAAAAATTTAAAAGCCTTAGAAATTTCATCTTCCACTTTGATGTAAAAATTATAGGTGCTTTTTGGATTTACATCTAAGGCTATTTTTGCTTTTTGTGGATGGTCAGAATCTGAGGCTGTCCTTTTTCCCTTACAATAATGGCATTCATCATTAGCATTGTTATCGATAAACATAATTACCCGCTCCTTTAATTGTTCAATTGAAAGTCTTTCACCACGAACCATAAGTTCATCGTGTTCATTAATTTGAATGTTCAGCAAATTATACTCACTAACCAATAAGTCGCAATTAACATTTGGGGGACAAGGTTTAGAAAGTTGCCGTTTTAAACCTATATCCGAGGAGATGGTTGTGCAAACCAAAAAGAAAATTAATAGCAAAAATGCTATATCAGCCATTGAACCAGAATTGATAGGTGGGGAAGAGGAATGACGATTTGTTTTCATGGGAAGGAGTTTTATGTTAATGAAATGTTAATTACAAAAACAATACCACAAAAAAACCGATCTACTATTTTTCGATCGGTTTTTATGATACCTCCCAAATGAAAATCATCTTTGATTATTTTCCAGATTCTCATTTATATTATGCGAAGTATTCGTGATAGTTCGCAAACGTGTCATACTGTTCGTTTTAAACTTTTTACTTAAACCTTCTTTTCAAATTCCAATTATAAGATTTGGAATGGGTTGTAGTGGAAGTTAGTTGATTGTTGTTTAAAGTTCTCATGATTGATGATTTTTTAATGATTGATGTTTACTTATAGACGACGGAATTAAAACTTTGTTACAGTACTATGTTATGCATAATAATAAAAAAATGATTTTTATCATATATACAACTGACGTTCAGACAGATAAAAGTTTTGTTAAAATGTCAAATTGACCTAAATTTTGGAAATTTTGTCAGAAATAATTAAAAATTAAAGTATGGTATCCATTTTGAAATAGAGGAAAATGAAAGAATTTAAATTAAAGTTTAACATAAAAAAGATTTAAAATGAGTACCGTATTAACAGTGCCAAAAAATGGACAGAAAGAATCAAGAGATAGAGGAATCTCAACTTTACCTCGTTTTTCATCTTGGTTTGACAATTTTTTTGATAACGATTTAGGAACCGGATTTTTATCCAACTTCAATACAGGTATGACCTTACCTGCAGTGAACATTAAGGAGGATGCAGAACAATTTACATTGGAAATTGCTGTACCTGGAATGAAAAAATCAGATTTTAATGTAGACGTTGATAACAAGATTTTATCAATATCCTCAGAAACTCAATCAGAGAAAAGTGAAAAAGAAGAAAACTATACCCGTAGAGAATTTGGTTATTCTTCATTTAAAAGAACTTTCACCCTGCCAGATTCTGTAAATTCTGATAAGATAAAAGCCATTTATAAGGAAGGTATACTTTCAGTAATTCTTCCTAAAAAAGAAGAAGCTAAGGAGAAACCTGCTAAGCGTATAGAAATTTCCTAATTGTTCACTCCAAACAACAAAGGCCGCCAATTGGCGGCCTTTTTTTTAAATGTTGTTAACATTACTGCTCACAAACCCTATAAAATGCTAATTTTGTGAGAATTTTTTTTACGCCCATATGCCTACATCCGTTTCATTATCAGATAAGCAGCCTTTAAAAAAGCGATTGTATGACTATCAGCTAACGGATCTTAAACGAATTTTTGAAATTCTCAATACTGCACCTGACAACTATAATTTATTGTACCAACTTCCTACTGGTGGAGGTAAAACAGTCATTTTTTCTGAGATTGTAAGACAATACATTAAAAATCATCAACAGAAAGTGGTTATTCTAACCCATAGAATTGAGCTATGCAGACAAACCTCGCGTATGCTTACAGGCTTTGGTGTAACGAATAAAATAATTAATAGTAAAGTTAAAGATCTTCCGGACCAAGACGATTACCAATGTTTTGTTGCCATGGTTGAAACTTTAAACAACCGCTTAACCGATGATAAATTAGAATTGAAAAACATTGGTCTTGTAATAATTGATGAGGCCCATTACAATTCCTTCAGAAAGTTGTTTAAGTTTTTTAAGGATTGTTTTATTCTAGGTGTAACAGCCACACCCCTAAGCTCCAATATCAAACTTCCAATGAACGACAATTATGATCAGCTTATTGTGGGTGATGATATTTCTACGCTTATTAAAAATGGATTTTTATCCAAGGCTGATATTATAAATTATGATGTATCGCTTACATCCCTCAAAATTGGTATAAATGGCGATTACACTGTAAAATCTTCTGAAGCCTTGTATACGAATCATTTTATGCAAGGCAAGCTTATTACTGCCTACGAGGAACATGCCTTAGGAAAGAAAACTTTGATATTTAATAATGGTATTAATACCTCAAAAGAAGTTTATCATTCTTTTAAAAAGGCCGGTTATAACGTTCGACATCTAGACAATAAAGCCACAAAGCAGGAGCGTAAAGAAATCTTAAAATGGTTCAAACACACACCAGATGCAATCCTTACTTCCGTTAGTATTCTAACCACAGGATTTGATGAACCAACAGTGGAAGCAGTCATTTTAAATCGTGCTACCAGATCCCTGACATTATATTTTCAGATGATCGGAAGGGGATCTAGGGTTCTAGAGAATAAAAACAGTTTTACGGTTGTTGACCTTGGAAATAATATTCTGCGATTTGGTCCTTGGGACCAACATGTGGATTGGCCTCATATTTTCAAATATCCAGAAATGTATCTTGAGAATATTCGAAATGATGAGGATATAGAAAGAGACTTCGTATACGAAATGCCTGACGCCTTGCGCAGCAAGTTTAAATGTACCGATTCTATAGATTTTGATATTAAGGCAGAATATAAGAAGGTAATTTCTGAAGGTAAGAAGTCGATTACAGCTATAGAAAAATCAATAGACCAACACTCTCAAATGTGTATTGAAAATGCCGAGGATGTATTTGAAGCCCGTGCATTGGCAAAATTGTTAGAAGATGACATTGCCTTCCGGATAAAACAATATTCTTATTGTATCATGAACTGTACGGATAATTATAAAGATTGGTTATTCGAGGAATATATTCGCAAATTAAGGATCAGTTTTAACGGTCAATTTTAAGTTTAGGTTAAAATTTAGCTCTAATTTCTTCGTTTAATTAATTTTGGGAACAGTTTTTGAAGCCAATTCTCGTACGAGTTTAGCTATGAAAAAAATAATACTTTCCTTATTGGTTATAGTTTCAACTTCTTTAGGATGGTCTCAACAAATGGACCGTCAGAATAAATCAATACCTATTCCAGCGGAAGAAACAAAAGAAAAGGACTCTACTACCATACCTTTCCAAATAAAACCTGAGGAACGCAAAATTGATCTTTCACCTAAGTCAATGGAAGGTTCAGCTTTTAAAAAACCTGTTGAAATTACGGAGGAAAAAAAAGGGTTCAGTATGTTAGATAAATCTACTCTCTTGGATCCAGGTGAAAAATATGAAAGACGTATAAATCAAAAGGCGGTGGAGCAAGGCTACAAAATTGCTCCAATGTCTGACCAATTTTTGGGCGAATTTAGGAGCAATGGAAAATTCGTTAATATAATGTGCCGAGATCATGAATATCCTGATGGTGATTTAGTTAGGGTTTTTGTCAATGGTGATATATATGTACCATCCTTATTACTAGTGTCCGGATATAGGGGTTTTAATATTCCATTGAATCCGGGTGTAAATCAAATAGATTTTCTTGCTTTAAACCAAGGGGAATCTGGTCCCAATACTGCTGAATTTGTAGTTTACGACGATGAAGGGAATTTAGTGTCCTCAAAAAAATGGAACCTTTTAACTGGTGTTAAGGCAACAATTATAGTCTACAAAAAGGAAGAAAAAGAAAAAGAGGGTCAGTAAATTAATTAGATTTTAAACATTCCCATATTTTAATAAAACTTAAACATCCATAACTTAATACAAAACGTATAGTAGTTGGTAATTTTATTGTTACCTTCTAAGGGAAATAACCTTTTTTACCAAACTAACTTATGAAGGATGTAAATCAACAATGGATCTTAGCCAAACGGCCGATTGGATTTCCTGAAATTGACACCTGGGAAGTTAAAAATTCCGAAATACCTAAACCTTCTAGCGGAGAAATGCTTTTAAAACATCTTTATGTTTCCATTGATCCTGCAATGAGAGGATGGATGAATAAAGGAAAATCATACATCGAACCTATTGAAATAGGTGCTGTAATGAGAGCAGGTGTGATAGCTGAAGTTATGGAAGTAGGGGATGGAGCCCCCTTTCAAAAAGGAGATATCCTTACTGGGTGGAATGGAGTGCAACAATATAGTATAACTAACGGTAAGGGATGGCAAAAAATACCGTCAAGTCAATTGCCACTTCCTTATTATTTGGGGGCGTTAGGCATGACGGGCTTAACGGCTTATTTTGGTTTATTGGAGGTTGGAAAAGCCAAAGAGGGCGATGTTGTATTAGTTTCCGCTGCTGCAGGCGCAGTGGGCAGTGTGGTTTGTCAAATTGCCAAGATAAAAGGTTGTAAAGTAATTGGCATTGCAGGGGGAAAGGCAAAATGTGACTATCTAATTAACGAGCTTAATATTGACAAGGCCTTGGATTATAAGGCAGAAAACTTTTTAAGAGAGCTTAGGGTAAGCTGCGCAGATGGAATTGATGTATATTTTGATAATGTAGGCGGTGAAATCCTAGATGCAGCCCTCACTTTGCTAAAAAGACATGCACGTATAGTAATTTGTGGCGCAATTTCCCAATATAATAACGATAAAAAAATAAAAGGGCCTAATAATTATATGTCTTTATTGGTAAATAGAGCAACTATGCAGGGAATGGTTGTATTTGATTATAAAGAAAAATACCCTTCAGCACTTAGCGAAATGGGGAAGTGGGTTAAAGAAGGAAAACTAAAAAGTGAATTTACGATTATTGAAGGAATTGAAAATTTTTATAAAGCATTTAAAACTTTATTTTCAGGCGAGAAACAAGGTAAACTCGTTCTAAAAGTAAATTAATCTGTATTTATTAAAATTTTCTTTATATTCAATCATAAGAAAATGATAATATGAACGTTAATGAAATAAAGAGTTGTTAAGATTGTTTAAAAAATTAACATATGTCATTTTTTGGTCTCGTTTTTGCAACTAAATTTGTCGATTATAAAATTGAAAAATAGCATTCTAAAATATATGTCTTATAAAAAAGCCCTAAATTTTGTTTCGGCAGGAATTGTAATGGTCGGTATGCAGCTAAGTGCCCAGTCAAGGGGTCATATTGCCATGATAGCACCAGAAATTCCTCGTCCGGCTATGATGGAATACAATGAACTGCCCATCGTGAATGAACAACCCATTCAACCAATTGCAGATCTTGGCAACATGGATCTTCAGAAAATCCTTGAAAGTGAAATTGAAAAGGATCCATATTGGAAAAATCTTGTGCGAAATAATAAAATGGCTGTGGGTATTGTTGATCTTACAAACCCAAATGAAATTAAGTATGCAGGTATAAATGATAATACAATGATGTATGCTGCTAGCCTGCCAAAGATTGCCATTCTTTTATCAGCCATGGATGCTTTTGAAAAAGGAGAATTGGAAGAAACAGAAACTATAAAAAACGATCTTAGGCTGATGATTAGCAAATCTGATAATCATGCCTCTACTAGAATGATAGATCGTTTAGGTTATGAAAAGATAGAAAGTGTGTTAAGAGGAACGGATTATAAACTTTATGATGAAGAAGCAGGAGGAGGCCTATGGGTTGGAAAGCGGTATGCGGCAGGTGGCCGCCGTTATCCTGAACCTTTGAAAGGTTTAAGCCATGCCGCAACAGTTAAGCAAGTTTGTAGTTTCTATTATCAGCTCGCCATGGGACGTCTTGTAAGTGCTGATCGTTCTAGGGAGATGTTAGATATTATGAAAGATCCTGCATTGCACCATAAATTTGTAAACACATTGGAAAAACTTGCTCCAAGGGCCACTCTATTCAGAAAATCTGGATCTTGGAAAAACTATCACTCAGATTCAGTTTTGGTTTGGGGTCCAAAAAGACATTATATCATTGTTGCCTTAATCGATGATAATCTTGGTGAGAACATCATCAGAAAATTGGTTTACCCACTCGATAATGTATTGAAAAATTCACGTACTTTATAGGCAAATTAAAGCCCTGTTTTGTACTTGAAATCATTTTTTAAGGAGACTTTCGACATTCGTGATAACGAAGTTCAGATTGCTCTTCTTATGCAATTATATGTCTTCCTATTAATCACTGTTTTACTTATTGTAAAACCGACCATTAATGCCTTATTTCTTTCTCAACTAGGAGCAGACAACTTGCCCTATGGATACATTTTAGTGGCAATTACAGCAGTTATAAGTTCTTATTATTATAACAAGGCGGTTAAAAAATTCTCATTAAGAAAGGTTGCAGTTCTAACATTAACGGGTTTTAGTTTATCGTTTATTGCCCTCGCAGTATTTCTTTATTACAATTTTATCCCTGATTTTATTCTTTATTTATTCTATATCGGGGTTGCTCTTTTTGCCGTTCTCACAACTTCCCAATTTTGGATATTGGCAAATATGGTTTTTAATGCACGAGAAGCTAAACGTCTATTCGGCTTTATAGGTGCAGGAGCTATAGCAGGAGGAATTTTTGGAGGATATCTAACAACTTTAATTGTATCTTCATTTAACAACATGTCTGCCATAATTGTGGCAGCCGTTCTTTTGTTTGCCTGTGTGCCTATTGTTGGGTTTATTTGGAAAATTAGGATAAGAAAACTCTCAGTTTTTATCCGAAAAAAAAGAAAAATAATTCAAGAAGATGAGCAATCAAAATCTGCATTTAAACTGATTTTGGAATCTAAACACTTAACACTAACCGCAGGTGTTATAAGTGTTGGGGTATTAGTAGCTCGTTTGGTCGATTTTCAGTTTAGTGATTTTGCTCATAAAGCAATAAGAAATCCTGAAGAGTTATCCTCTTTCTTTGGTTTTTGGTTTTCCACCTATAATGTTATGGCATTATTAATTCAACTGTTTTTAACCAATCGAATTCTTTCATTTTTTGGGGTTACTTCTACTTTACTGATATTACCATTAGGGTTGGCTTTAGGCTCACTTTTATTTTTAGCTTTTCCCGAATTATGGGTATTAATTATTTTGAAAGGAATGGATGGAGGCTTTAAACAGTCTATAAACAAGGCCGCTTTAGAACTTTCTATTTTACCTATACCATACCAAATAAAGAATCAGGCTAAATCTTATTTAGATGTTGTTGTGGATAGTGTTGCTACAGGTTTAGCAGGACTAATGCTCATATTTGTAGTAAGACGTTTAGAATTACCAACAATTTACATCACTCTTATTATCATATTTTTCTTGTTCGCATGGATCATAATTATTTACAAATTAAGGGGGGCTTATTTCAATTCATTTAGAGCTAATTTACAACGGTCTCTAGAGCACAATGATGAAAGCAAAAAATCCTTGCTCAAGGAAAACACAATAAGTTCCGCAATAAGAATTCTGCAATCCGGAACTCCAGATGATATTGTTAATTTATTGAAGCATTTACCTAATCACCGAATTCGATCCCTCAAATTGAATATTATCGAATTGTTGAATCATCCATCCGACAAAGTCAAGATTGAAGCTATTGAACAACTTTACCACTATAAAAGAGGTACTGCAAATAAGGAGGTATTCAGTTTAATAAAAATAGAAAACGGAAAAGTTGTCTATAAAGCTATGGAGTATTTATTATCCCACACCAATGTAAACTTAGAAGAGGAGGAGATATATATTAAATATTTAGATCACGAAAATAGCTACATAGCTGAGGCTTCATTATTATGTTTAGCCAAAGTGGCCAATTCGAATAAATGGCTTAGCCAGCGATACAATTTGGAACAGCGGATTGAAAAGCAAATCAATCATTTGCATCATCATGAAAATTTAATAAGAACCGAAGAAATAGCTCAACTATTAGCAACCATAGGTTATTCGGGGATTGAAAAATTCTATTCATATATAGCAATTCATTTCAATAATAAAGACCCATACATCGTAAATCAAGCTATAAAAGCTGCAGGACACACCGGAGATCCACAATTTATTGAACCTATTCTTCACTTTTTAGACAAAAAGGAATACAGGAAAAAAAGCATTAAGGCATTGAGGCACTATGGACCAGGAATTCCGCAAATGATTTTAAAAAGTATCCAGCATGAGGTTCTATCAGACAATATTAAGGAAAACATACCTAAGGTACTTGAGAGCTTTAAAACCAAGGATTCCTTTAAAGCTTTACTTACTCTGTTAAAAAGCAGGGATGTTGTTGTTCGTAGGGAATCCTCGCGGACCTTGAGTCAAATGAAAGAACGACTTGCTAACATTCGGATTACGGATCGTCAGCTCATTAGATATATCATTTCAGAAACCAAATATTTTAGAGAAACACTTGATGCCATTGCGACCATACAAAATCAAATTTCTATTTCAATGGCAAAACAAGATGGTTCTGATGAATTCACAGAACTATTAATAGCGCGTGAACATTTAATAGATGTACTGAATGACCAGAAGCAACTTAGTCTACATTGTCTCTTCAATTTATTGTCATTAAAATATGACAAGTCTGATGTAGATGTAGTTTATTTTGGACTTCAAAGTGAACTACCAGATGCCAAAGCCAATGCCCTTGAATTTTTAGATAACCTATTACAGTTGAAACTTAAGGCAAGTGTTCTACCGATAATTGAATATCAAATTATAGAAGGCCAATCTCCTAGTAACGAATTAGAATTCAAACCAACTATAGGTGAAGAAAAAACCATTCTTGTTAACCTTATGAGAAATAGGGGTAAACGAATAAAAATTACTGTATTAAATCTTATTAGTTTACTAAATGATAAAAGTTATTTACCACACCTTAAATTTCTTAAATATCACCGGAATAAAGAAATTCAAAAATATTACAGAAAAGTTGTCAATAATTGAAGTTAATCAGTCTCTTCTTTTCGATTGATAATTTTGTCTATGGCACTAGCTAAATACATATGTGCTCCTGCCGAATTCTTATTCAAAACATTAGTTTCTAGAACTACTATGTATTTTACATCGTTCGGATGCTCTACTATAATAACAGAATTCATGTAATTATATACATTTCCAGCATATGCAGCACAATCAGGATCTTTTTCTCTATCACATTTATAAAGACTTCCTGATTTAAAATATACGGCGGCAGAATCTAATTCTTTTGAATATGCATATCTAATTCTACGATCAGTCATATAAAGTAATCTCTTTATTTCCAAGCTTGAATTTCTATCAACAACATTTCCTTGCTCTAATTGAACCAAATATTTCATCAAACCAACTGGGGTACCAATACTCCCTCCTTTATCGCTTACATATTTGTTCGCAGATGTTGTAAAAAAGCTTCCAAGTCTCCATTCGTCTTTTGAGATTCCAAGATTTCTAAGTGGTTCATTTACAACTCTATTAGCTAAATTAGTTAAAGTGTCTCTTGGAGTATCCTTAAACCATTGTTCTTGTTCTTCTTCCGTGGTCGTAAAGTAATCTTGACCCAAACCTGCCATTAATAACGCTTCTCTCCAAACAATACTAGCAGCACCATTATTACTTACGGATAGCATATGATCTGCCCACTCATAGAGTGAGAATTCATCGCTTGCAATAACTTTTCGCTTGGTTAATTTATCGGTCTCTGGATTGTAAATAGGAATGGTGTGATGATCTCCTAAACCCCAATACCTTGAATGTTTGCGTATGGTTTTTAAATAATGGACTCGTTGATCCCAAGAATCTGGACATAAATTTTTCAGTTGGGTAAATAGTGCAGTAATAACAGCTATTTTACCAACACTACCTGGTTGGTAACCTACCGTCTCCCTAAATGCGGCATATCTTAATTTATCCGGGTTGGTCATATCCATAATGGCAGCAGAATAGCCAGCATTTGGAATAACGCGTCCCAATTCCTTTTCAAAATCAGGATCTTCAACCATAATTTCTCCAACGGAATCCTTAGAACGACTAACCAAGTTCAATTTAATATCGCTTAATTTAAAATAGGCGCCAGCTGGTATACGTGTATATTTTATGCTATCTCTCACAATTTTCTCTAGTTGAAGCAACCGTGTAATTCCCGTTTGATTATATCCATCGATAGGGTAGTAGTTGAAACCAAATGAGATTAATGCAAAAATTGTCAAAGCAGAATATAATAATGTCTTTTTCATCCCTGATGTTTTTTATTTGGAAATCAAATTTTTGTAGATAAATTAATTTTTTTGGAATAATCAATTTTAGGCGCAATTGAATTTAAATATTCAGAAGTCTTGGCATTAGAATTTTCCACAAATGGACGAATTTGGAACAACCACAATTTATCTTCCTTAAAACCTAATTCCACATCATAAGCGCCTTTATAATCATTATTCCATGCCTTGGGCATTTTTTCCCGTATCTCTCCAGCAATCGATCTTAAATCCTTAATATTTGATTCATTCAATATAGGTTTTTCAAAAGTTGTATACAACTTAGAAGTGCCTCCGGTTGAAGGTAGCCCATTATAATCTGGATCTCTAGCTGGAGACAATAAAACAACATCAGTCTCACTTATGAGTCTTGTCTCTGCAGATTGACCATCAACGGCTCCACCTGCACCTTTACTTATTGCAACCGTTAAATCTTCTTTATTGCCAGAATTGATACCCTGAGTAATCATTACTCCAGAATATTCAACATCTACACTCGGAATAACCAAAATTGAAGGGAATACATTTTCCGGATTTAAAAGGTATTGTTGACGCCATTTAAAACTACGTTCAGTATATGGTGAAGCCCAAACCTTTTTAATTCCTTCATAAATTTTATTTTCATCAGCCACATTGAACAACGTCAAATTCAACCCAGCCCCAGTAAATTCTTTTAAATCTTCCATATTGGTATCAGACCTAAGAAATACAGGAACTTCACCAATATCCTTTTTAAAAACATTCTTGAAATTAGATTTTATATCCTCCTTAAAACTTTCCTTAAAATCTAAATTCATGATTCCTTCCCTAAGCTTTGCCAATTGTTCTAATTGGTAGGCTTCTATTTCGCTCTCAGGTTTGCCAGAAGTCTTCATCTCCCTAGCATTTTGGAATGTTGTGTTCAAAAATGTCCAATAACTAACAGTTTCTCCTGGCATCGTATTATCCATGTGGTCCCTGAAAATCCCGAATGGTATAACAAAGCCTTCAACAACATGATCGGGAAACAAAGACTTTAACTGCCCTAAATTAGCCGCTTTTGGTCCACATAATTTTCCTGAATCATTGGCATTAACATCACGTAAATTAAGTATCGTAGTCTGTTCCAGTTTTATATTATCAGTTGGTACAGTTATAACGTTCCGTTTTGTGACTTTTTCAGTAAATAAATCCTTCTCTTGATTTGTCATTTCATTAGCAAGCTTCATCAATACCGTTCCCTTATCTGAAACTGCATAAAAAATTTCTTTGCCATCGTATTTTTTAAGCGACATTAGGTTTCCATCTGAAAGGGCCGCATTCGGAACTCCAAGATTACGAGCGAGTAGCTGAACGTGAGAAACTAAATTTCCTTCAGAAACGGTTAGAATTCCTGCAACTGGTTTTAAATCGGAAGGAGGACGTTGGAAAACGTATATGTTCTCTCTGCTAACCTCCACATTATTTTGATTTCCTTCAATTACGAACAATTTCCCTTTTGCATATCCAGGATTTAAACCGGTAATATTGCTTTGCTGTGGGATATCAAATACATTATTAGTAACCGCAGAATTTTCCGAAATAAAGGAACCCAATTTGCCAACAGCATCTCCTAAAGGAAGAGCAACAGTAGATCTAACCCTGTCATCAATAAATCCGTGAGCCTTCGGCTCGAACTCTGAATAAATTTCTACTGTTTCACCATAAATGCTTTTCACATAAGCCGTTGACCATTGCACTAAGGCTCTTGAAACTTCCAAAAACTGATTTAAACCTTGTAAGGTTGCTTCGGCATCTCCCATTAAGGCCAATTTATTATCTACAGTCTGATATTCCCAATCCTCAACTAAACCAGTCCCGACCGTGGCACAACCCAATAAATTAATTTTATCCGTCAAGGTTTCTAAGGTATTCGTATCCCAATCGTTAGCCTTTTTTATAAGGATATCTTCCAGTTTATTAGAAATATCCAAAATCAACAGTTTATCCTCTGAAGATTCAATTTCATTAATGTTAATGCGAATCTGATACAGCAAATCAGAAATTTCTGAAATCAGAACTTCATCTGATAAATTATTAGAAGAAGATGTTAGAAACGCTTTTAATCTGGAGGTTAATTCATTATTAGTCTTTACTTTCTGGGCATTTGCCGCTAAACTTTGAAAGTCTACCGGTTTATGGAATTCTCGCAAAGATGCCCTAAGTTTTGTGAAAAGTTTTTTGATGTCAGCCGATAAATCGTTTTGGTGTTTTGCGTAAAAATCATCAACTAACTTTATATCTATTGGTTCAGGTTTACTATGAATTTTAACACGAATATCCATAAACGGTTCATACTCATCAGCAATCATTTTAGACTCTGAGCGCACCCGTTGGGCCAAGTTATCATCGCCACTATGTGGAATATCCCTAAGGGATTGTCTTACCAAGAAATAATATTTGTCAAGAACCTCATCCTTTTCAAGTAACCAATGGTAAAAATCAACACCCCAAGCCTCTTCATCTTCAGACTGAATAGAGCCTCTGTAAAATTGTCCCCTCTCTAAAATCCAACCATTGTCTACATTAACTAAGTATTTATTTAATTGGTATTGTTTTATCCGGCTCATATTATTTTGGGCATCCCAAAATTTAGCTTCATCCAAACTTGCCAAAATATCTGCAAAATAAAGTCCGTACTCCTGTGCCAACTGTTCAACTTCTGGCTTAAACGTGGCATGCTGTATTCCACCAACCTCATCCGGGCAAGGGTCCTTTGCATCTCTCATAGTTCCATCATCACAAAACCATTTTATGCGATAATATGGTCCTCGGGAATCCTTTTTAAGCTGAGAAATAAGAGTTGTAATCTTATTGTTAGGAATTTCTTGGGAGTATCCATTAGCTATGAACACCAAACATAGAATTAGGCCAAATTGTTTAAAATGTTTAAAGGACATATCTCTTAATTAAGAAGAATTATTTTAAGTTGTAAAATACTGAAAATAGATCATTATTTAAATAAAATCTAACATCAGAAATGGTAAAATAACCAATCCCAAAGATAATATTTCGAAACCCTTAAATTGATTTATTCGGTTTACTTATTATCAATATTCGTGAAACCACAAATTGGTTTATAGTGTCATAGGTAATAATTAATTCTTAAGAAAAAAAGGAGTTATCCTAAAATAACTCCTTATAAGAAATAACATTGGTATATGTAATTTGAATCTTATCCCTAGATGAGATCTAGTTATAAGACTGCATTTTGCCTTTCCTTTTTCTTAATTGTCGTTCTAATTGTTCGACGGCTTCGGAAAAACTTTTTTTGAAAGTATCCTTACTGCTTTCCGCAAATAGTCTTGGTCCAGGCACACTTAATCTAATACCCGAAATCTTCCCGGTGGTTTCTTCTGCAGTATTTTCTACTTTAAAAAAAACATCCGCACGAATTAGGAATTCATACTTGTTGAAAAGTTTTTCTAAATGCCCCTTAGCAAAGGCCTCAAGGGTCTCACTCGATTTTACGTCGTGATATTCAAAATTTACCGTCATATTCATCAATTTTAAGAATTATAAAGATAAAAAATGACATAAGCTTTGGAAGTGTTTTAATAGAAATTTATGATGGCTTTAGGTGTATTAAATCATTTTTCTAGAAATAAAATTTTGAAAAAAGCTAATCATCTGATTATCTTTATCTTCATTTCATTCCAAAAATCGGTATTATGGAAACAAAAGAAAAACGAAAAAGACACGCAGACTTCCAAGATGCGTACCGCCGATCTTCTAATTTTAATTCAATTGTAAAGGCAGATGAAAATATTCGTTTTTCGTTGAAAGGAGATGGAAAATTAAAAACATCTAGTAAAAAGATTCAGGCAGCGGAAGAGGATAAATTAATAGAGGAGACTCTAAATAGTATATCCCAAGAAGAGGAGTAGATTTTTTATTCAAACGATTCTTTAATTTCTTCCAATTAATTTATTTTAACCCTAAAAATCAATTTCCCCATCCAAGATTATTATAAAATGGCCATAATTAGTTACACTTTTTATGAGCGGTACTTAGTAAATTTATTCTAGCATCTTCATTCTAGAAGGTTGTGCCTAATAATTAAAAGAAGAATTTCTACTTGTATTTCATTAAAAATCTATTGTTCTGTAAAGTGGGAAAATTCAACAAAATTTAGAAATTCTAAATTGAAGAATTCCTGACAATTAACGCTTTATCTTTAAAATTCTTTAACGAGTTTATTAAATACCCTTCTACAATTTCGATTTTTTAGGCGATTTAGTCGATTTGGCTAAATATCCTAAAAACTAATTTTTGTCATGTTTTGAGGGTTCTTCTATTCGTAACTTTAATGAGACTTCTACATAATCCATTAATTACAAAATAATTCGCCTTATGAAAGTATTTGACAACAAACACATTAAAAATGTCGTCTTCGTTGGCGCCCATAGAACAGGTAAAACCACCCTTGCAGAGACCATGCTTTTTGAAGCTGGTCTTCTTAATAGGAGGGGTACCGTAGAGCAAAAAAATACGGTATCAGATTACCATGATTTAGAACAAGAACGTGGAGCCTCGGTTTTCGCCACTCCCTTACATACCGAGTGGCGAAACTATAAGATCAACATTATAGACACCCCAGGTTTAGATGATTTTATCGGAGAAATTATATCATCAATAAGGGTAGCGGACACAATAGTAACATTAATCGGTGCAGACCAAGGAGTTGAGGTAGGCACCGAAATTATTTGGAACTATATTGATAAGTACCATAAACCCACAGTTTTCGTAATCAACAAAATTGATCATGAAAAGGCAAAATTCGATGTCGCCTTACAAAGTCTTCAGCAATTGGTAGGAAAAAACGCTATTCCAATTCAATATCCTCATACAATAGATGGGGCACAATGTATTATTGATGTCCTTAAAATGAAGATGTATAAATTTGGTCCCGAGGGAGGTAAACCAGAAAAATTACCAATTCCTGAATCTGAACTCGACAAAGCTAATTACCTACACAATGAATTAGTTGAAAAAGCTGCTGAAAATGACGAATCCTTAATGGAATTGTTCTTCGAAAAAGGAACATTGAATGAAGACGAATTAAGGCAGGGAATTAAAATAGGAATGCTCAACCATGAAGTATTCCCAGTATTCTGTGTTTCAGCCTTAAATGATATGGGTAGCGGTCGGTTAATGGGCTTTATTGACAATGTTGCCCCTGCCGCTACAGAATTAAAAGCAGAACAAACCATTGAAGGAGAATTGATTGAACCAAAACTAGAAGGAAATACTTCATTATTCGTCTTCAAGACTTTATACCAATCAAATCTTGGCCAGATAACTTTCTTTAAGGTAAAATCTGGTGAAGTTAATCTTAATGATAAATTATATAATACTCGTACTGGAGAGTCTGAAGTATTAAATCAACTTTATGTAATGGACGGCAAAACTCGGCATGCTGTTCAAAAATTAACCGTAGGGGATATAGGGGCTACTACAAAGCTTAAATATACTGATACAAATGACACCTTAGCATCCAAAGCAGAATGTGGTACAATCAAGCCAATAAAATTCCCCCAACCTAGACTTACAAGGGCTGTATCGGCAGTTAACTCAAGCGATGATGAAAAACTAAGCGAGGCATTAAAAAAGATTCACAGCCAAGATCTTACTGCGGACATATCATATTCACACGAAACCAAAGAAACCTTATTGGGTACACAGGGCGAATTGCATTTAGCCATAATCAATTGGATTTTAATAAATGAATATGGTATTGAGGCCAAATTTGAAGATCCAAAAATTTCCTATAGAGAAACCATACAAAGAAGTTCAACCGCAAGTTACCGCCATAAAAAACAATCAGGTGGATCGGGTCAATTTGGTGAAGTACACCTAAAAATTGAACCATGGTTTGAAGGCATGCCAGAGCCAGAAGGATTTTCTATTAGAGGCAAAGAAGAAGTTGATCTTTCATGGGGCGGTAAATTGGTTTTCTACAACTGTATAGTGGGAGGAGTAATCGATGCCCGTTATTTGCCATCCATTATGAAAGGGATTATGGAAGTGATGGAATCTGGACCTCTCACCAAGTCTTACATTCGAGATGTTAGGGTAATGGTCTATGACGGAAAAATGCATGCCGTTGATAGCAACGACATATCATTTAAACTAGCAGGCGCCTATGCCTTTAAGCAAGCCTTTTTAAATGCAAATCCAAAATTATTAGAACCAACGGATAAGGTTTCCATTAGGGTGCCCGAATCATTGGTAGGAAATGTTATGACGGAATTGCAGAGTAGGAGGGCAATCATTCAAGGAATTGAATCTGAAGGCGGTATGCAAGTTTTGAATTGCATCATTCCGACCGTAGAACTCACCGATTTTTCGACCCAACTACGCTCGCTAACACAAGGTAGGGCTACTTACACAACAACGTTCGAAGGATATAGTGCCGTGCCATCACATATTCAAAGCAAACTTTTGGAAAAATCAGAATTAGAAACAGTATAAAATTTAAAAATCAGTATCATGTCAACACGAGTAATGAATTTAAGCGACTTAAAGTTTAATGTTGATACATGGAAACGCGAACTACGCTTCCATTTTAATGAAATGGATACATTTCAAGAACAACTAGAGGATATTGTTCAAAGAGAAACAAATCCAGAAGCATTGAAAAAACTTGAAATGTTCCAGAATCGAATAATTATCGAAAAAGATGTCATTTCAAAATTATTGCAAAGGTGCAAGGACAAGGCAAGAGCTATAAGCCGGGCTTATATAACTAGTGATTATGGTGATCAATTAAAGAATAACCATCGAAATCTAGGTGAAGACATGCGTACTTATATCTCCATGCATTATGAGCTCAAAGAAGACATGATGGACTTCTTTTTGAACTATTTTTAAATAAAAATTAGAGTTATTAAAGCCTCTAAATAATGTTTATCAGAATATTAGAGGCTTTTTTATGTCTTAATGTTAAATTTTAGTTAACTGATTAATTGAGTTAAACTGTCCATCCGTTGAGTTAAGATGTTTAAGTATGTAGGCATATTTTTGAACAAAATTTTGTCTATGAAGCTTATCACCACCCTCACTTTGTTTGCAGTAGGCTTTTATAGTATGCTGCTCTCGATATTTGATAGCCATATTTGGCTGACATTCAATTTTTCAGAAGGGGACGCAAAAATATCTTCCATAAATAAACTTGCATTCGGACCTGATGGAATTCTATTTGTTGGCGATTCTGAAACTGCTTCAATTGTCGCTTTAGAAACTGAAGATTTAAATATATCCGATGGTGAAGAAGTGGATATTAATTCTTTGGATAAATCAATTGCAGCTGTTTTAGGCACTACTGTGGATAACGTAAAGATTTCCGATATGGCGGTTAATCCTATTTCTAAAAATATTTATTTGGGCGTACAAACCGGAAATGGAAATTCGGTATTGCTTCGTTTAAATAAAGGTAAATGGGAACATTTAGATCTAAAGAACATCAGCCATTCAACCATTTCCCTTAAGGATCCTATAGATACTGATGCCAAGGACAGAAGGGGAAGATCGCAACGCATGTGGGCAATTTCAGACCTCAAATACCACGATGGCAATATTTATGTTTCAGGTCTTTCCAATAAAGAATTTGGAAGCACCTTTAGAAAAATCGCTTTCCCATTTAACGAAAATCAAGATCATGCAACCTTGGAAATATGGCATGCCGCCCACGGACAATTTGAAACTCAGGCCCCAATTAAAACCTTTAATTTTATAAGCATAAATGGAAACGATCACCTGCTTGCGAGTTACACCTGTACCCCGCTAACGGTATTTCCATTATCCGAATTAATTGATGGCAATCATGTTAAAGGTAGAACTGTAGCTGAGTTAGGTTCTGGTAATTCTCCTTTGGATATGGTCCAAATTTCAAAAGAAGGAAAAAATTATATTCTATTAGCCAACACTAATCGACCATTGATGAGAATTAGCAAAGATGACATAGCTAAATTCGAAAAAAGTTTAACTGATCCGGTTGAAGAATTTGCCCAAACAGCAGGCGTAGATTATATTAGTCTGCCAATGGTGAATGTTCTACAACTGGATGACTATAATGATCAAAATGTTATTTATATCCAAAGAACAGCCGAAGGAGACCTTATTTTAAAGACTCGCACTAAACAATGGATATGAACTCTATCGAACTCAAACCTGTAAAGATCAAGTATACCTTGATCTTTTTTTTATTATTGATTTTTTGGTCATGCAGACAACATAAAACAATAGACATACCAGAAATTGTATACGAGGGAAGGGAGGCGGTAAGTGTAAAGTTTTATTCAAATGAGGAAACTACAGATCTACATGTTACCATCAAAGGCGATCAAAATCCTCCAATTTTAGGCAATTTACTCTGGAAAACAGATCATTTTGAATTTGTACCCCTGATACCATTTACTCCAGGTTTAACCTATAGTTTAAAGTCCAAGGAGGAAGAATTGATTTCTTTTGAAATCCCACTACAATCTAAGCAGAATGCCCGTCTACAATATTGGTTCCCACAAAAGGATACCGTTCCTCAAAATCTTTTAAAAATGTATCTGGCATTTTCCGAGGAAATGAATAAAGTACAAGACCCATTGCAATACATACAAGTTAAAGACTTATCGAATGGGGAAGTGGTGCCAATATTTTTATCACTTGAAAACCATTTGTGGAATGAAGATAATACCGAACTTACCCTTTGGTTGGACCCTGGAAGGATAAAAAAAGATTTAATTCCCAACAAAGAAAGCGGTACCCCACTAATCGCAAATAAGAAATACGAATTTATCATATCAGAACAATGGCCAACTGCTTCAGGCGCTTCCTTGGATCATTCCTATTCTAGAACTTTTTTTGTAACTGCGGCCGATAAAAATAAATTGGATATAAATAAAATTCAATTAAATAGAATTCAATTAAATACACTACACAGCCTAAATATAAACTTTAATGATACCTGGGATTTAATTGTAGCCATGGATGCCATCCAAATTTTAAAAGAAAATGGTGATTTTGTTGAAGGGGAATTGGAGCCAGTGCAAAATTTATATGGCCTAAAATTTAAGCCTCACAAAAATTGGCAACCTGGAAAGTATGCTATTCTAATTGAAACAAGGGCAGAGGATTTAGCAGGTAATAATCTTTTGAGGTTATTCGATACAGATCTTAGTTCCAATGAAGAAATCCCGAATAATGAATCTATAATCATCCCTTTCGAAGTAAAATGAAAAAGGCTCAGGTTATCCCTGAGCCTTTATATTATCTAGTCTTTAAACGAGTTTGGAAATGGTTCTGAAAAATGTTTAGCAAAGAAGCCCATCATCGATCTATATAAATCCAATGAATTTTCTTCTTTCCCGAATCCGTGGCCTTCATCGTACTTAACCATATAAGGCACATCAAAACCCTTAGCTCTTAAAGCTTTCACTATTTGATCTGATTCATCGATGTTTACTCTAGGGTCATTTGCTCCTTGGGCAACAAACAAAGGGGCCTTTATTTTATCGATATTGAATACTGGTGAAACTTCAGTCATAATTTCTTTTTCCTCAGGAATACTTTCATCATACCATATTTCTTTAATTATTGATAAGTAGGGTTTCCAGTAGGCGGGAATGGTGTTCATGAATGTAAATATGTTTGAAACACCCACGTAGTCTACACCACATTTATATAAATCTGGTGTTTTGGTTAACCCTCTTAAAACTGCATATCCTCCATGGCTACCGCCATAAATTGCTACATTGTCCTTATCAACCCAGCCTTGTTCAATTACATATTTAACACCATCTTCCACGTCATCCATGGCTTTTCTTCCTATTTGTTTGAAACCGGATTCTAAAAATTCACGACCATAGCCTCCAGAAATTCTAAAATTCACCTGCAAAGTTGCATATCCTCTACTAGCAAAAAGTTGGGTTTCAGGATTAAATCCCCAAGAATCCCTAATTCCCTGTGGTCCACCATGGGGATTAACAATTAACGGCACCTTTTTTCCATTAATCGCTTCCTTAGGCAGTGTAATATACCCGTGAAGTGTTTTACCATCACGAGAGGTAAAGGTAATCGGTTTCATTTCGGCCATATCTTCCTCTTTTAGTTGTGGCATTAAATTGTATAACACCTCAAACTGATCGGAATTCACATCATAGGAATAGTATGTGCCATATAGCTTATCACTTTGCACAAAAATCAACAGTTTACTTTCATCGTCTGTGGCATCAGCAACTGAATAATTGTAACCTGGAAACTTATCTGTAATTTTTTTATGCAATTTTTTATAGGTATTACTAACCGGTACAATCGTTTGCTTATCACCTTCATAACTGAAGTAGTCTAACTCATAATTACGTTTTCGAGACAAATGCATACCACCAACATCATAATTTTTATTAGAAAACAAGGATTTAATCACTTTATCTTGGGCAATATCGTAAAGAACAATCTCTGCCTTATCATTCGTAAGATTAGTAAGCACATAAGCATCATGGGGATACTCTGTAGCATAATTAAAGCTCATTACTCCAAAAGAATCTTTCCAATTCAAATCTTTCAAAACTTCGAAATTAGAACCATCCTTTGAATAGTAGAACAATATATTTACACCGTCTTTTAAACGTGCAAAACCTCTCAATTTTCCATCCTTATCGAACAAATAATTCATTATTGGGTTTTGAGCATCATCATTGGCATACAATTGCTCCAAATCACCAGTATTAATGTTTATTTTATATGGTTCAAAAATTTGGGGGTTATTTTTATTCATGGTAATTAATACATGATCTTTATCCTCTTTCAACTCTTCCACGATCGAGGTTCTTACATTGTCGTAGGGCGTTAGAGCTTTTAAACCCGAACCATCAATATTTACTGCAAACAATTGATAATTTTCATTACCTCCTTTATCCATTGTATAAAGAAGACGGCCATTATTCGCCCAAAAGTATCCTCTAATCAATTCTTCCTTTTCCTCAATAGCCCTATTTACATCTCCAGTTTCTAGATTTTTAACATAAATATGATTCTTAGAATTTTCATCCTTTTCTCTGTAGGAGAGATATTTGCCGTCTGGAGAAAATCTGAAGGATCTTGCTTTAGGCCTTGCAAAAAAATCAGCAACTCCGTACTTATAGGTTTTTTTATCCCAATTGGCCAATTGCTTTAATTCCTCTTCAGTAGAAGGTAAAGAAGGATCTCCCGGAATTGTTTTTTCCGATTTAATTAAAATCAATGGCACGCTTACTGCACCTTGATTAAACGTCCCTTCCATTTTTTCATCACCCACTTTTGCGGTGAAGTGAATTCCCAATTTACTAGCTTTAACGGAAACAGAATCACCAATCATAATGGCTTCGTCCGTAGGAATTCCAGTAGCGCCTTGGGAAGGACTATCTATAGTTGCAATAAGCGATTCTCCTTCTGTTGAAAAATTAAAAGCTAATGGAATCTTCATTCCTTGAACTTCTAGATCTCCTTTCCAAGTTCCTTCAATAGATTGCGCCAATGAAGGGGTGAAGCTACCTAAAATGATTATTAAAAGTAGCCCAATAATACGATTTGTCATGTGAGTTGATTTTTATAATTATGTATTACCACATTGGTCCGCTATTCTCCTGTAATGTTACAAAATAATAAAGGTTTTTTTCGTGAAATTTTATTCTAACATTCTCATAATTAATTATATAAAACAATTCTATATTTCGTAAATTGAGTTACGATATTCTCGCATTTTACGATTTTTCGTAAATCACATCAGCTTCCAAAAAACCGTAACTTATTGTTTTATTGGTGCTTATGTTTTTGGTATGGTTTTATTAATATTTAAAAATCTAATCCATCTAAAAATGAAAACCTTATTTCATATTAAAAATCTCACTGCCATATGCCTGATTATCTTACTATTATTAGGTTGTAAAGAAAGCAGTAAACACTCCGGAGCTTCAGGTTCTGATATTTCAATTATTGACATTAAACAAAGTATTCCTGCTCCTAATTTCTCTCTTACAGCAGTTGATGGAAATCAATATTCCTTGAGTGAATTTCGGGGAAAAAAAGTTGTACTTCATATCGCTACAACTTGGTGTCCCTATTGCAATGCTGAGGCGCCTCACTTACAATCTTTGGCTGAAACCAATAAAGAGGTACAAGTTGTAATAATCGATGTAAAGGAATCCAAAGAATTGGTGGAGGAAAAGCTGGTGGACCAATTCGGACTCACATTTCCCGTTTTACTGGATCTTGATGGGTCAGTGGCTGCCAGCTTTGCACCTAAAGAAGTGCTCCCAGAACTTAAACGGGATGAAGTGATGCTCGCGTCTAATATTGTAATAGATCGGGAAGGGAACATGCGATTTATGAGTCTGTTGGATACTAAAAATTTTGACTCAGAACTAATCCATATTAAGGAAATATTGGATGCGTTGCCTTAAACTTTACATATTTGTCATTTTAATTTTATCCTGTACGCCAAAGGAAACTGACCAATTTGTTTCTTTCGATATGGATAGGGTAGAAGTGATTCTTATATCTAACAATTCTTTAGAATTAAGACTTCCCTTTACCATTAAAGATGGGTACCATATTCAATTACCAAACCCATCAAATCCACAATTTATACCCACCGAATTAACCATTAACCGATCCAAAGCATTCAGCATTACTGATACCAATTTTGAATTTGATGAGAAATCAATTGCCCATAATGGTTTTGAAGGAATTTATGATGCCTTTAAGGTAATTATCAATCTAAATCTAATGGACGAAGAAAACGAAAATGTAATTGGCGGAAGTTTAAATTATCAGACTTGCGATAAAGCAAAATGCTTTTTTCCTAGAACGCTTTATTTTAAGTTAGATCTAAATCACATTAAACAAAAGGCTTCTGGTTTAAATCAACTTTAAACATCGATTGGTAAAAAATTCAATCGGGTTAATTTCTAAATTAATCGAACAATTCTAACATATTCGCCAGATTAACTTTGCACTGTAATGTTTTATCCAAAGGGCGTATAACTTAAATTACGCATTAAAGGGAGGTTCAACTGATCCTCCCTTTATTTTTTCCTCCTATAATCCTTACATAAATACAAAAAACCAAAGGCCTAAGAACGAAGAATATTAATAAATTTATACGGCAAGATTTTTGCAGTAATTTGATACCTAAAACACAATGCTATGAACATAAAGATTTTAAGTATTTTGGTATTAATCTCGGCGTTTCTTTTAAGTTGGATTCCATCTGATGGAATGAAACGAAAGGCGCAAAAACCAACCGTTGAAGAATTGCTTGAAAGCAAAGAATTTAAAATTGAATGTGATTGGGCCATGCCCACAGTAACCAATGCCATGAATAGGGTAGGGAACAGTGGCTTATTACCAGTTGGTACTAACATTGGCCGTATTAACCTTATTGGAAATGCTAATTACCTAAAGTTTATGGGGGATTCTATTTCAGCTGATCTGCCATATTATGGAGAACGACAAGCAGGTGGGGGATATAACAGTTCAGATGGCGGAATAAAATTTAATGGATTGGCAAAGGATATGAAAATTGAAAAGAACGAAAAGAAAGGCCATTACAACATTAAATTTTCCATTAATAATAACACTGAATCTTTCAATGTAAACATAAGACTGTTTCCAAACCTAAATTCTACTATAAGCATCTATAGCAACCAAAGAAATACCATTCGCTACGATGGTACGGCCTCGTTATTAGAAGCAGCAAATGAATAGATCTTAGAGAAATTAAAATAGAATGCTTACCCAAGGGATTAATTTAAGTTAATCCCTTATTTATTTCTTTAATGCAGAAAAATTATTGCTTCCTCAATACCTCATTATCAAGTATTCCGGCTTTTAATCTCACTACAAACAATTATCTTAAAGACATTTAGCGGACCTAGCTCCTTAAATTAATTGATAAAAGTTATCTCCGAACAACTTTTTTATTACAAAACCAAACCTTTCTGATAAAGCTTCGTAAGTATAATAAACTATTAATCATTAAATAATTTATTATGACATTATTCAAACGATTCTCATTACTATTTTTAGGGTTAACCCTAATCACAATCACAGGTTGCTCTAAAGATGAGCCCGCTACAGAAGCTTCCCTGTTGTCTGCAACGGCTTCCTCAGATGTCCACAAGGCTAAAAATGTATTTGAATATGAAGTTTATTTTGGGGAATTAAATAATTCAGGAGTAACTGGTATGGCCAAACTAATGATCGATGGCACTCAATTAACTGTACACATTATGGCACATGGACTTGAAGCAAATCAAACCCATGCACAACACATCCACGGTTTTTCTGATACTAATAGAAATGCCACCTGCCCAGATGAAAGTGCCGATACCGATATGGATGGTATTGTCTCTCTTGTAGAAGGTATTCCATTTTATGGTGGTGTGTTGATTTCATTAACAGATTTTCCAATGGCTGATGAAAATGGGAACATCGACTATATGAATACGTTTACCATTCCAAAGGATGCAAGACCGCTACAAAATAATGCAATTGTTCTACATGGTATGACCATAGACGGAGAATACTGGGGCACACTTCCTGTGGCTTGTGGACAAATTATGCCTACGAAATAAGGACGATCCCCCAATCCTCCTTAATCTAAAGGTATCCATTTTGGATACCTTTTTTATTATAGAAAAAATGTAAAAGTCGACGAAAAGTAATGGTCTTTAGCTTCATAATCAGATAATGGGTTTTCGGGTGTAGCCTGTCTATAAGGATTAAAAAGTCCATCGTGATATCTAAAAGTAAACTGAATTTTCTCCCAAAAACGAAAACTTAATCCGCCAACTAAAAAAAGATTAAATCCGACCTTATCATCTTTTGTTCCAAAAAACAAATTGTTCACATCAATACCATTGGGAGCTAAATAGTAATGTTCCTGATCATCCTCATGCAAACGGTATTCATAAAAAAAGTTTCCAGAAACTCCTGCATTTAAACCCAATTTAAATTTTTGTCGACTTACTATATTATAGGTATATGTTATGGGAACTTCAAATTGCTTAAGATTAAGCCTTACTTGTTCAGTGAAAACCTTTTCATTTTCAGACGCTGTTCCTTTAAAATCAAGTAAATGACGGTTGTATCTTAAGCCTATATTCAGCTCAGATCTGGGAGAATAAATGAAATTGGCATTTACTCCAAAAGTTATTCCGGTAACGGATTCCGTTTCAAAGGCATCCGTATTAGATTGAAAATGGGTAATGCCAAATACCACTCCAAGGTTCTGTTTTGTCTGTGCCGAAATTGAGTAGCAAAATAATAAGACCCCTACAAACCAAATTTTCTTTTTCATGCCATAAATAAACGATAAAGAGTAGGGGTTCATTGCCCTTTTTGAAAAAATAATGCCTTAGAATACATTAATTTTTGTAATTAAATTCTTAATCTAATCTTAAACTACAGACTTGAAATCCAACGAATCAAAATTAATTTGTTAAATTAGAACTATTAATTTCTCCCATTTAAGGCTATTTTTCTTAGCGCTTATCCCCATATTACCTCATAACAACCTCATTGCTAATCTATAATAAAACGATCATGGGACAATCTAATCAAGAAATTACAGTCAATAAGGATTTTATTGTTGGCTATTCACCAACTGTACTAACTATTAAAGTACATGAACTTTATAACATTCAAGGGGAACCTGGGGCGCAAGACCTTGATAATTTAAGTTCCATCAATAATGGCATAAGTATTTCAGGGTACGGACATTCTAAAAAAAATTTCCAGTCCGATGTTTTTAAAGGGAAAAAAATGTCTTGGCTAATTGCAAAAAATGATCCTAATGGAGAAGATGAACCTTACCAACTACGTTTATACAGTGTCACATCTAAAGATCCAGATTTTACCTTTTTTCCTGAAAACCCGCTTTATTCTGACAGTGATAATGAAATAAGTGCAAAAGTGGTTAAAGGAACCGTAGGACAAATATTTTATTATAACATCCAGTTTATAATAAGCAATGGGGATGGTTCAAACCCTAAACTTTATCAGATTGATCCACAATTACCTTTAGTTCCTAAATAATCGCTGATGAGAGATGTTCTCCACAAGTTACTAATACTCCTTCTTTTTTTAGGTGGTATCAATTTAATGGCCCAGAATCAAAACACGGCTGATAGCCTTTCTCAGATTTACCACGCCAATCCTCAAACTGAAAACAGTTTGGAGTTATTGAACGTCATTGCGGTAAATCATACCAATCCCGAAAATGGATTGGAATATAGCAACCTTTTAATTGAAAAGGCTACCGAGAAAGGCTCTTCCTATTATATAATGCAGGGTTATTTACGCAAAGGATATTGGTTGGAACGAAAGGGGAATCTACCTCAGGCACTTGAGGCTTATTTCACTGCCAATGAGGAGGCTGACAAATTAGAAGATGTAAACCAAAAGAATACCTCCAAAGGAGCAATAGATATTGCCATAGCGAGCACATATAAGGATATTGGCAATCCTAAATATGCGGATTTGTATTACAACAAAGGGATTGAGATTCTCCAAAATTCCGATGATAAAAATACTTTGGCGACGTCTTATTATAATTATGGTGACTACAAGGTTAAAAGAGGGGATTATTCAGAGGCCTATGAGCTTCTGAACAAAGCCCAAAATCTCTTCCAAGAATTACAGATAGATACCCCTTTACCATACATCCAAGGTAATTTTGGCATCATATACGCTGCTGAAGGGAAAGACAGTCTCGGTCTTTCTACGATTAACCAAGCGGTTACTTCCCTGGAAAAGAATAAAGATTTTTATGCGGCATCTGCGTTTCTTTTGGAAATGGCCAATATTTATTCTAAACAGGAAAATTATGACATGGCATTCATATTTGCCGAACGAAGTTTGGCCTTAGCCGAGCAATATGGCTTGATCAAAGAAATGAGTGATGCCAATTTAAAATTGTCTGAATTATACGAAGGAATAGGTGAAAATGGCAAGGCATTGCCCTATTTTAAAAACTATGTGACCAATAGGGACAGCATTACCAATCTAAAAGCTATGAATGAAATAGCAAATATGCGTACGGATTTTGAAGTTTCACAAAAGCAAATTGAAGTTGCTGAACAGAGACGAACAAAAAACATTGTTATTATGGCAAGTGTTATTGTCGTAGCACTGATGCTCGCCCTCGCCATAGGATTATTTAGGCGAAATAAATTTATCAGAAGCACTTCAGCAATTATAGAGCGCGAAAAATCCAGATCGGATAATCTGTTACTCAATATTTTACCTGCAGAAACTGCCAAGGAATTAAAAGATAAAGGCAGGGTAGCTGCTAAACGTTTTGATAATGTAAGTGTCTTATTTACTGATTTTAAGGGTTTTACATTGCATTCTGAACATCTATCTCCAGAAGACTTGGTAAAAACGGTAGACTTTTATTTTTCAAAATTCGATGCCATTATCGATAAATACGAGTTGGAAAAAATTAAAACCATAGGCGATGCGTATATGTGTGCATCTGGTTTGCCTTTTGAACGTGAAGACCACGCAGAGCGCATTGTTAAAGCAGCGATGGAGATTGTGGAATTTGTTGAATTTGCAAAAACCAACAATCCTGATAACCATCCACGTTTTGAAGTCAGGGTGGGCATACATTCTGGTCAGGTTGTGGCAGGGGTAGTAGGTCGTAAAAAGTTTGCCTACGATATTTGGGGCGACACCGTTAACACTGCAGCACGCATGGAAACCTATTCGGAAGATGGCAGAATCAACATTTCTGAAGATACGCATGCATTGGTAAAGGATAAATTCCATTGTAACTACCGAGGAAAAATTGAAGTGAAGAACAAAGGCTCCTTAAAAATGTATTTTGTAAACGGTTATATAACGGAACCAGAACCTTCCTTGGTAAACCACCAATCGGATACCACCTAACGAATCGTTTCTTCGGGTAGGGCAATCGTTGCTCCATCAAGGGGAAACATAAAAATTATAGTTTCTCTTTAGCATGAAAAACGTACACATCCTTATTGCAAGCCTCATCCTTTTAAATCTTTATAGCTGTAAAAAACAACCTAAAGTCATTACGTTTAGTTCTTTGGAAGTACTTAATGGCGATATTCTATTGTGCGGAAGTGGCGATTTCGGTACCGTCGATTTTGCGACCAGCTGTACTACAGAAAGTAGTGAAATGTTCAATTTAGGACTTTCCTTATTGCATTCTTTTGAATATACAGAAGCCGAAAAAGCCTTTGCTAAGGTATTGGAAGTGGATCCTAATTGTGCAATAGCGTTTTGGGGTATTGCCATGTGCAATTTCCATAGTCTGTGGATGCAGGCTGGCAACGCGCATTTAATAAAAGGTAACCGTTTAATTGAAGCTACGACCGAATTAAAAACAACTGATCGGGAACGCGCTTATATCAATGCCATCGGCGCTTTTTATAAGGATTGGCAAACCGTTCCTCATAAGCAACGAATTTATTTATTTGAAGAGGGAATGAGGTCTGTTTACGAAACCTATCCCGAAGATAAAGAAGCTGCAATATTTTATGCTTTAGCTTTAAGGGCTATAGCCAATCCTTCCGACAAAACTTTTAAAAATCAATTGAAATCGGGTAAAATTTTGAAATCTATTTTTCCCTCGGCGCCCAACCATCCTGGGATAGCGCATTATTTAATCCATAATTACGATTATCCTGAATTAGCTGAAAAAGCCTTGCCAACCGCTAGGGAATATGCCAAAATAGCACCGGCATCAGCCCATGCACAGCATATGCCATCGCACATATTTACACGCTTGGGACTTTGGGAGGAAGCCATTGCCTCTAACCTAAAATCTACCGAAGCGGCACTATGTTATGCTGAGGCTTTGGGTGCGACTGCACATTGGGACGAAGAATTACACGGTATGGACTATTTGGTCTATGCCTATTTACAATTGGGAGCAAATGACAAGGCTGCAGAGCAATATGATTATTTAAAAACCTTTTATTCGGTGTTTCCGGTGAATTTTAAATGTGCTTATGCCATAGCAGCCATTCCTGGGCGCATCGCTTTGGAAAATAAGGACTGGGAGGGAGCCGCACAGTTGGAACTGCCAGAGATTGCGATTCCTTGGGAACAATTTCCTTGGGAACGTTCGCTTTATTATTTTACAAAAGGTTATGGCGCGATCCGCCTAGGATTGATTGAAGAGGCAGAGCAGGAGTTAAAAGCGATAAAAACGGCGCATAGAGACTTACAAAAGGCAGAAAACAATTATCTGGCAGACCAAGTAGCCATTGAAATCGCCAATTTAGAAGCTTGGATGTTATTTAGAAAAGGCTCTATTGATAGTGCTATTCAACGTATGCAAGAAGCAAAAGATATGGAAAACAATACTCAAAAACATCCGGTAACACCTGGGGAATTGATCCCAGCAGCGGAGCTATTGGCAGATCTTTATATGGAAAATGGAAATATTGAATTGGCGCACAGCGCGTATTTGGACAATTTAAACCAACATCCTCAACGTTTTAATGGTCTTTATGGCGCAGCTAAAACAGCAAGCATGTTAAACGATTTAGAAACCGCAAAAATGTATTTTCAGCAGTTGTTGGATTTAGGACAGGCATACAACAGCCAACGGCCAGAACTTTTGGAAGCCAAAACATTTTTAGAACCCTAGGGCAGCATTTAAAAACCTAATCTCAAAATCAGGTTTTCTAATAATCCAATATATGGACTTTGGATTACTATTTTCTTAAATAAGCGAATTATAGAGGGGGAAAAGATTGAGATCAGGAGAATTCTTCATATTTCTATTTTACATAACGTAAATTATAGAACAAAATAATAACGAAAATCCCTAAATAGCTATCAACCAATTGTTTAAAGAAAACCGCTTGAAAACCCTATGTTTCATAGGTGTTCATGCATTATGGTAGATCCGTATAAAATGGCTTCCCAGAGAAACTCTGGAAATGTTTAGGACTTTTCGCCAAAACTATCCAAAAAAATTACCCAAACAGTTTATAATAAAACATTTAGGCAGTAATCTGTAATTTGGATAAGGTAAATTATAGAACAAATTTGCGATATGGAAAGATTTCTGCTAAGATGCCATTGAATGCATCTTGTTGCACCTCTTTAAATGTGATTCGATGTTGTTAAGCCTGATCTCGTTCTGTTGGTTACGGGTATGAAGTTTGAAGATCTTGGATCTGTTTGATTCGGTATCGACGAATAGTTTATCCCTGTGGCGCATAAAGTTCGCTACGAGCATTTCATGTTTGTCCCATAGTTTTTTCATTGCGACCAATAACAGAGCGTTAATGGCAAACATCAGCAATAAAGCAGTTGAAAGTAATTCCATAATATAAGTGGTTTTTAGATTAATCATTAAAGGTTAACAATTGGAGAATCTGGCAGGATATCGACAAATTAAGGTACTGTTTGTCATTGTGGGTATTCAGCGTAAAACTTGGTTTTCCCTGAACGAATACCCGAGCACCCTTTGTCAGGTGATGCATGAGTTTTTTAGGCTCATTTTTGTAATTCTTAAAGACCATGAACCAGTCGGTTTTTTCAACGGTCGCCCCTTGGGAGTTTTCGTATTTCTCCGTTACGGCAACTTTGATCTGTAACCTGTAGGAATTGTTCTCTAATACTAAGTCGGCATCTGCGCCTAAATTTCCAATTATAGTGATTTGTTTCATTTGTGTTTTGAATAATTAAACCCAAAACCTACTCACGTATAAGATTTCAAAGAACGTTGTTTGTTGCTGCAAGTTTAAAACGAAATTTTAAACCTTAAAAGCATTTTTCCGCAGAAAACGTAAAAAAGCGCATTTTGTGTCGATAATGTTCACTTTTGGTTCATTTGAGCTAATCACGAAAATACATACATTTTAACACTTTTTAACATTTCGTTCTGTACCGCCAGTACTAGGATTGTAATCTACTATAAACTAGACTTTTAATAAAAGTCAAAAAGTCCGACAGTCGGACTATTACCACGTGTAGTTACTAGCCCACGTGGAAGGTTTTTTATGGTTGAAATTGGATGGGTTGGTCCCCTACTCCAATCATTTTTGTGGCAAAAAATGTTCCACTGGATCTTGAACGCCTTCAGCGTTCTTTTTTGTTCACCGTTCCTACTCAGATAGTATCGGTACAATCCTAATACGCTCATGCTCCAATCGTAAAGGCCGTTTTTCCCATAATTCACTATCGGAACTCCGTATCACTTTCCTTCATCAAACCTCTAAAAATTACACCGATAGCCGAGAGCATAAAATCGGTGATCATCCTTGGACGCTCGTCAGACATCTCTCTAGGGCAAACTCCCTCCGCTCCGCTTCACTGCATTCCGCTTTGCTCCACTTGTTGGCCCTGGTTCGATTACTCACGCCCTTCAATGGCCTCTTTATATCTCGTCAGTCGCTGCAATTTTTTAAACGAGGATTCAGAAAGTTGATCCGAACTCCCGATTGCGTGAATGAAAAACGCTCTTTGACATCTTGAATCCCGAACGAAATAGGAACCGATAACTCTATCGGGTACTGAACAACAAAAAAATAGAAAGTTAAAACCGACAACCCATTGTTGAATAAAAAAGTTGACAGGGTTGGCGGAAAAACCAAGAACCACTAAAACCAAATCATTATGAACACAGAAACGCAAGTTACACCACGAATTTTTTTGACCGATTACGCTAGCTACAACGCAGGCACACAATTTGAATTTGGCCACTGGGTCGATCTGGACGAATTCAGCGATATAGAAGAATTGAACCACTACATAAGAGAGCATTTTAAAGATGCGGACCAAAGGAGCCCTTTGGACGATTTCGGATCCATTAGGGAGGAAATCATGGTCACCGATTACGAAGGTTTCCCTGAACAGCTCTATTGCGAGTGCGGGAGCACCTTTGAAAGCATCTTCCATTGGATGCATTTGGAATCCTATGATCGGGCTAAGGTCGAATACCTCATGGAATGGCAAGGGGCTTCATTCAGTGACGCCCTTGAGAGTTTTGAGGATGTAATTTTATGGGAATATTCAGGACCTAAGACCGATGCAGTATATTATATATTCCATGAACTATATCCAGACGTTGAAACCATCGAGAGACAGAATGATTTTCTAACCGTCGATTATGACAGGTTTGAGGATCAATGCCTGATTGATTTTGCCGATAGCGAAGGAAATGAATATCTAGTATTAAGGGAGTGATCTAAGGGCCAATTAGGCCCTTTTTTTATGCACAACGGATTGTATAAAGTTAGTTGCGTGTGCAAGCCCTAAGTTAGCAAACAAACCATGAGAGGAAAAATCCGAATGGATTTTTCCAAATAAGCAATAACCTAGCAATTAATTTTATACCGTGTTGTAATGCGTTTTTATTGTTTTTTTATGTTCCACTGAAATTTCCGAACCCTCGGCCAACATTACTGAATCAGGATTTTTGGAAGACAAAAAGTCAAAATCTTTGCCGTAAACCTCACCAAAATCCACGTCGATATTATAGTCCAACACTTTGTAAATCGACCATCTCGGGTGTCTTACTTCGTATTCGTTTGATTTCCTTTCATTGATTTTAGCATAGCCATAATAATGCTCAGTTATGAACTCTGTTTCACTATCTGGAATCAAATCGAACTCATCCTGAGTTGCCTTAATACGGAAAGAATTCTTGTGGCCATTTTTTGTCCAGTTGTACTCAACAGTCCGACTTGAATTATCCTCTTCCCAAAAATGGTTCATCGGCATCGTTTCATAGTTTTCTTTATATACCGTGTTTGCCACAAAAGTCAGAGCTCTTTTTGGTACAATCTCTTTAATAAAAACTACACCGCGTTTCCATTCTCCCTTTTCAAATCTCTTGACATAAAACCTCAAATTCACTTCCTCAAAATTAATGTGGTATGGAACTTTTATTCCTAATAGTTTTGTGTTTTTGAACATAAACCCGACGAGGCTGACGTAACAGTTGCCATTCCATAAGTCCAATTCAGTTCCGAATGGAACATATTTCTCCAAAATCTCCTTATCGACAATATAATTTGCCAAAGCTAATTTTCTCCATTCTGCTAATAAAAAGCTCATTCTAAGTTAGGTTTAAATGCATTACAACGGTTCGTGTAAAACCTAGTTGCGTAGGTTTTGCACTAAGATAGTAAACAAGGCCGGATGTGAGGAAATTCCAACGGAATTTCCGATTAACGGTGGCCCAGCAATTGGGTTTACACCGTGTTGTAGCACGTTTATTTTTGTTTTTATATCATTTGATAAGCCATGTAACCGCCAACATAAAAACCCAAGATTGTTGGAGGAATTGCTAAAGCTAGTTTTAACCATTTATTTAAATCCGAATTTTTACTTTTCCAGGCCAGAAAAATAGTCGAAAAACCAAGGAGTATTGGGGGAATAATTTCAATTAATTCAGGTTTATAGCCATTTTCTAAAAAATATTCTATAAGTAAATGGACAGGCCAAGTTAAGTACATTACAACAAAGGCAATTGTTAATAATAAAGCCCCTGTTTTCGGTTTGAAAAAGTGAAACCAACTTAAAAATCCAAAAATTAAGATTGCAAATGCTACACTAATTAATGGATTAGCTGAATTTAAACCAGCCGAACCTGTCATATATGCGGCAAAAAGCAGATATACAAATCCGCCAAGAAACAATGAAGATATGTAGGTTAAGATTTTCATTTTTTAATGTGCTACAACGTCACCGGTTAACGCAAGTAGCGGAGTTGGGAACGTGAATTTGTCCGGTTAAATTATTGTTTTAAAGGTAGTTAAAAATGTCATTTTAAATGGTCTGCCGCTATTTGCTCGTTAACCGATGTTGTACAACGTTCTACCTATCCCATCCATCAATAAGATAATTTTTATCAGTCAGCTTTTCTTCAATTCCTGAACTTTTAGATTTAAACCATAATTCAAATCGAGTCGGATAAAAATTTGAAAAAGTTCCTTCATATATTACTGAAGTTCCTTTGAATAATTTATAATCACCACTCAAATCTTTAACTTCGTTTTTAGTCCGTTTAGCTAATATTTCTCTCGACAATTGAATATCTTGTGTTAATTCAAAAGCTTTAATATAGATTTCTCCTTTTTCAGTTGGTTTGTGCCACATATAAAAATCATAACCATTATAACCATTTCCAATTACAACAATTTTTTCTTGATTAACATCCATTGATTCCAAGGAGTCTATTTGATTATCGGTCAGAAATTCAACTGGTTTTTCAAAACTCATATTATCAGGAATTTCAACATTCAAAAATTTTGCTTCCTCTCGGGCTTCAGCATTAAGTTCGAAAACAACCCAAACCATAATCAAACAGAATACAATTAAAATTCCTAAGGTAATTTTTTTAAGTAAATTCATATCTGAATGTTGTACAACGTTCCGGCTAAAATTTCGGGCGGTGTTTACCATCGCTAACTTGTCGGCCGAAACCAAAGATAGCCGAAAAACACAAACCTAACCTTAGCCTAAACCCAGCCTGAATTTTAGCTTTTGTTGCCACACGTTTTTATTTTTTATCCTGCTTCCTGTCTCCAAAAGTCAATGATTCTACTGTTTTTGATTTTGAAACCATAAACAACCATTGATTCAGTGCACCAATTTGGTTCAACAAGAAACGTATTGTAAATATTTAACCTAAATGAACAGTCCTTGTTGTCAAAACTGACTGCGATTTTGTCTTTACAGCCCGTTGGGTCAGTAAACCCTTCAGGTGCAATGTCAAAATGGTATTCTTTTTCAAATCCTTGATTTTGCGTCAATGAATCCGTATCAATATCCTTTAAGAATCGAGTCAAATACTCTGCTGTCAAGTCAACCATTATTGAAGTTTCTTGGTCATTGTCAGGATATTGAACTTTTCGAATAGAATCAATTTTTGCGAACAAGTCTGTTCGAAGGTCTTGTTGCTCAAGTTTCAAGAAGTCGCTTATAGTCCCTGAACATTTGCTTGATTCGATTTGCTCAATTTCATTATTTGCGTTTTCAGTTTCTTCAACTTCAACTGTTGAATCAGTTAAAGACTGTGATTCGGATTCAATGGTTTCAGACACTTTTCCATTGTTGCTTGAATTACTACAACCAATTAATAGCAGGACAGTCAAAATGTATGTCAGTGTCTTCATTTTTTAATGTGTGGCAACGGTTTGTATAAAGTTACCTGCGTGTGCAAGCCCTAAGTTAGCAACAAACCAGAAGCGGAAAAATCTGAATGGATTTTTCCAAATAGGCAATGGCCCAGCAATTAATTTTATACCGTGTTGGCAAACGTTTTTATTTTCTTATTAGATTCACTCTGGATTTAATAATGAATTAAGTTTGTCTTCCAAATCATTTAAGTTCTTATCTTTTTTATCAGCACCCCGATAACGGTCAATAATAATGCCCTTTTCATCAATTAGGATGTATGCTGGAATAGGCTGAACATAATATGATTTCGAAATAGATCCTTTAATACCTACATTCTCCATTCCCTCATAAATATGGTGCCAATCTAAGTTTTCATTTTTTACTTGCTCTTTCCAACTAGTTTTGTCCTTGTCAAATGAAACACTGATAATTTCCAAACCCTTGCTGTGGTAGTCATCAAAAATCCTTTTAACCTCAGGTATTTCTTTTTTACATGGAACACACCAAGAAGCTCCGAAGTCTAACAGTACCATTTTCCCTTTAAATTGTTCTAAGTTAATCGGATTACCTTCTATATCTTCATAAGAAAAGGATGGTGCTACATCCCCAGAATTAACGATGTGCAAATCTAATTGCTCCTTAATCTGTAATCCATAGGAGGATTCCTTAATAGTTTGGTCGAGCGTCGAATATAAATTTGACAAGGAGTCCTTAGAAAGAGTTTTTCTATAAAAATCAACAGTATATCCGCTTAAATAAGAATGGGGATGATCTATTGCATACTTAAGCCAAGTATTCTTAATCTGATCCAACCTCTTTTCCCACTGTTTATTTAACTGCTCTATTTCAGTTTTAAGGCTATCACTTGGATTTAGATTGTTTTTTTCAATTAATGGCTGTCGCTTATTTCGAATTATATGGATCTCATCATAATATGGATTTACCATATTATCCAATTGTATTTTTTCCAACTGCGAATCTGAACCCACTATTTTAGCATTTGGAAAATCGCCTTCCTTCAAATCCAATTCTATTTCTCCTGGGTCTAAGAAAAACAGCAGTCTGTTAGGGTCTTCCATATATCTCCCAGTTAGATTACTCATAACTGTGACCAATTGGGGATTAATAAGTGATCCTTTCGTCGTAAAAGAATTATCTACAACTGGTATTGTATCAACAACATAGGCATTAGAGGTGTCCTGGTAAACAAGAACCAAATATTCGGTGTTTGAACCATTTATTGTTCCTTTTAGACGAAAACCTTTTTCATTTGATTTAGATTGCTTACAGGAAATCAAATTAATCAAACCAAGTAGAATTATCGTATAATATTTATTTTTCATTTCAAGGTATTTTATATAACTACAGAGTGCTAACAAATGTTTGCCAACGTGATTGTGTAAGGAACGTTGCGTGTTTGAGTGCGAGGATTTTCCGAAGGAAAATCAGAAGCTAGCAAACAAAGCAACGACCAAACGGCTTAACTAAAATAAGCAATGTTTTTTACACGGTGTTGTACAACGTTTTTTTATTATTAAATTTCACTCAATATAAATCCACCAATTATAAAAATCAGAGTTGTCAAAATAAATGGTCTATTACTTTTATAAATATTTGAAATTAAATTCCAGCAATAGAAATAGATGAAAATCGGAACCATAAAACCCAAGTAAGGAAAATCATTTTCGATTGAAATTTCGATTCCGCCAATAAACCAAATCATTCTGGTTAAGAAAATCAGCGTTCCAAACAAAATCCATAATGAGTTAGCTTGGGCATATCTCAATTTTAAGTTTTTCCTTTTTATTCTCGCAAATGGTTTGCTCATCCAAAGATATGTTGTAAAACAAAAGGCGAAAGCAAAGGAAGTAAATCCAATTAAAGTTAAATAGTAAAATGAAAATTCATAATTAAGGATTCTGCTCCAACTTGATTCGGCCATAACATTTCCAAAGTCAGATATTTTAGAAACTAGTCGAAACAAGCTATTAAAAGTTAAGCTAAATCCAAATCCTATTAAAATTCCACTGTAAAATTGAAGTTTACCAATTTCGTTAATTGTAAAGTCAGGTTTGAGGTTTTTCAATTCTGTGTAAACTTTGTTTTAAATGTTGTACAACGGTTTGTGTATGGCTCGTTGCGGAAAATCAGCTATGATTTTCCGCCGTAACCGAAAGATAGTAAATTGCAATGAATTCCGATTAGGAATTCAGCCGCAATGAGCTATACACGTTGTTACCACACGTTTTTTATTCCAATTCATAATTTAAATCAAACTATTCAGTCGGTATTTTTTCAAATTTACATTTGTCACATTTTACTATACTATCAGGTGCAGGTTTGTCCAAATAAATTTCGTTGTATAATGGTTTTATTGCACTATATTTTACAAAAAACTTTTTTCCGATGTAAGGTTTCCAATCAGAGTCAGATTTTCCAGAAAAATTATCATCCATAAAATGGCTTACTTCTCTAATTTTTTCTCCGTCATAAAATTCATAAGTCCATGATGGTGAAACTTTCGCACCTCTCTTATAGTCAATTATTTTTCCAACTGTATAATAAGTTTTAAGTTCGGTCAATTTTTCATTTCGGTCAGAAACTCCCCAAATCAGATAAATTCCGAATAAGATAATTATTCCGATTGGAATATATTTTCCGATTTTTGGTTTAGTCATCGTCTCATGCCGTTTTTCTCAAATGTGTGGTAACAATTGGATAACACCACCGGTGGTGTTATTTTTTATTTGTCAATACTACAAATCTAAAGGATTTCTGATCATTTCAAAGCTGGAAGTGGCAACATGGGTATAAATTTCCGTAGTTTTCGATGAACTGTGTCCCAATAGCATTTGGATATACCGAAGATCCGTTCCACTTTCCAATAGGTGTGTAGCAAAACTGTGCCGCAGCATATGTGGAGTGACATGAATCAAGATACCAGCTTTATTGGCGGCACGAGAAACAATTTTCTGGACACTGTTAGGGCTGTACCTTTGGTTGTTAGGGCCTTCAAAAAGATACTTTTTTGGTTTCCATTGGCGGTAGTAATCCCTTAGGTCATTTAAGACCTTTTCACTCAAAATAGTATACCTGTCCTTGTTTCCCTTTGCATCCCTGATATGTACCAACATCCTCTTACTCTCTATGTCAATAATCTCCAAGTTAAGGAGCTCGCTCCTCCTTAGCCCACTACTGTAAAGGAGCGACACGATACATCGGTGCTTCAGGTTATTTGTACAGTCAATGATCTGTAAGACCTCTCCCCTTGAGAGGACCTTTGGCAACCGCTTTCTTTTTCTTGGCCTCTCGATGGCATAGAACCTGTAGGGCATGTCCTGAACGGTCTCATAATAGAACTTGATGCTATTTATCGCAAGATTGATATAACTGTCGCTCTGCTGCTCGGCAATCATATGGTCTATGTAGGAACGTACATCACGTTCATCCAGATCGTCAATTTCCCTATCTGGAAAATGGTTGATGAACCTCTCAAAACAATTGATGTAGCTGCGTGCCGTATTGTTGGAATATTTCTTAAGCCTTAGTTTATCCTTAAATTCCTTAGGACAAGACCTTTGTCTCCTATCTGATCTGGCTTCATGCCATGAAAGGTCTAATGGATCATCAAGTCCCCTTGATCTCGATTGCCCAAAAAACATGTTGCCATCAACCCAAGCTATGCCTTTGAAGGTCCTGAAGATGATATCGAGGTTAGACTTGTTGTTGGGAAGATGGAACATGCCAAGATCCTCGTTACATGCCACATCTGGAAGTGAATTCACCAAGGCCTGAACCCTCCTATCATACCTGAATTTAAGGCCAATGTGCTTTTGGCCGTTAATGAGAATATGTGAGAGCGAGATATGGTTGTTGAAAGCCATAGTTGAATTTGTAGGATAAATTTATACTTTCTTCCATCAAAGAGAGGAGATTAAATACTTGTAGTCGTTTGTTGTCGTTTGTAAACGTTTGTTGTCGGATAAACGTATATTGCAACTGATGTTTTCCCAATTTATCTAATATCCAATTTAATATTAAATGTTCTACAGCCGCTTCAAACCTACAGAGACCTACCTCAGGAAAATTAATTCCATAAAGACCATAGAAAACTTGAACACCAATTCAAAGCTTGTCACCTTTCTGGTGGACTGCTATTTTGAGAACCTGAGACTCAAAAAAGAGATCCACCGACTAAAACAGCAGCAGGCCACACTAAAAAAGGCCGCCTAATGGCAGCCTTCCTTGGGACACAACGTCACTATAAACGAAACAAGTAATTTATTTAACTGGGGCCGCTCTGCGAGAAGGCTATAAAGAGTGAGATCTGTCCTTGTGTATAGGGATCGATCTGTCCTGAGAAGGCATAACCACCACCATTCTGGTCATACTGTGATTCGGATCTTTGGTAATCCAGATCCGCAAGTACGATCTTGTCCCCATTATTGGGACGTAGGTTTTCAAGTTTGTTACCATTTGCAATTAGGCCCTCGTAGATCAGGTAATCAAATACATCATTCTGGTGGGCCTCGATACGCACCCAAAACTTCTCCTTTGGTGGCAAGGGTGAATAAAGGGTCGTCTGGAAGTCCATTATCAGGTAATTAGGGTTCTCCACAACCACATTTGGCACGTCCTGAATGTTGGACAGGTGGATGATAAAGCCTTCATACTGCTCCCCCTCTACTTTTGTACTCAGTACCTTGTCAAAGTGTTGGTAGGATTGAGAAGGGAGCATATCAAAGGAGACGCCGTTGGAGATCACCCTCACGGTTTTATTGAATCGACCAAAGTACACGGCATATTTGTTTGGCTCGTGCAACTGTTTGGTATCTTTCAAATATTTGAATTCGATGAAGTTGATATTGGCTTCACCATAAAGTTCTTTGAGATAGCCCTCGGCTACACAGTTTGGGATAGTTACCATAATCAAGTATTTAGTTTTGTTCCGAAGAAATAGGCGATTACCCTCGCCCCTGTCACAGTGTACAGGAAATCGGTAGCCCTCTGGATCTCGGATGTATTTTCAGTCGGGAATTCCATAAAGAAGGGAAACAGCGACACACCGATCGTACAGAAGATCAGAAAGGCAGTCATGTAATACAAAAACCGTTTAGAGAAACGATCGTTCTGCTTGAGTGCCTCTATCTGCATTTTTCTAGCATCCTGAAGGTCGTCTATTTCTTGTTTGAAACGCTCGGCAATCAGGGTCTGGACCTTGAGTTCAAATTCACGCTGCTTGGCCTTATCGCCCTTGAAGAGTTCAAAGAGCCTGTCGTAGATCTCGGGATCCGAGAAGATCCCCTTAAGGATGTTTAGAATTCTGTTCATTTCGTTTTCGTTTGATATCGATCCTCAGCGAGGTGATCTTAAGGCAGACATAGAAAAGGGTTACAAAACCGATCCCCAACTGGATGGTATCGGTCACCATGCCAATGGAGAAGTGCTTGAACACCTCAATGCCGAAGACACCAAGTATGGCATTGGTGCATACCTTGACCATATGCAGGGATTCGGACCTTATCATGTCAATTTCCATACACCCAATGCCAAAAGAAGCAACAGCCAACTCAGGCTATCCTTTTTTTTTTCGACTATGACCACATCCTCGTTCTGCAATCCATCGGTGATGGAAACGGATCCACCAGTCTTGGGATCCTGATAGCTCTGGATGAACATATGGGATTCAAAGAGCACTTTTTCTGCCTTTCTCCTTCTCACTAGACCTGCAAGCACATTGCCGCCTGACCTAACAAAGTCCTCGAAGCGTTCGGCTGCACCGTTATAGTCCAACTTGTTGAGCTTATGCAATAAGGTTGAACCATAGTAGGGATTGGAACCATACTTTTTGTCGGCAAAGTTGTGTGAGCCTATGTTATAGACCAAGGACACAAGGGCATCAAACATATTCTGGGTGATGGGTGCGGTAACGGCCGAGCGGACCGTTACTTCCGCAAATTCCATATCCTGTCTGAGGTAGGCCTCGGCAGTCGATTTGGTGATCTTCTGGCCGACATAGACATCCCTAGTATGGCCATAGCCAATGGTCAGCTTGCCGATGATATGGTCGCCTTTCTGTAGGTCTTTGTTTGGGTTGAGATCGTCATAGGCGGTCAATCTAAGGCCCTCGAATTCCTTGATAAGGCTTAGGCCGTTGTCACTGATTTTCATCATAGCGTTTATTTTTTGGGGGTCATGGCATTTTTTACAAATGGCATGAACATGGACATCAAAGGGTTTTCTGGTGGTTTGTTGTAGCCTTTCTTGGCCTCTTGGTAGGACATGGCCCTATCGAAGATCTTAAAGCCAAAGTACAATGGGCTGACTATTACAGCCGCAATCAGGATCAATGGGCTTATCAAGAACAAGAGGAATAACAATAGTTTACTCATATGGGAGGGTTTAGTTACTGAAGACAAAGCCTGCCGCATTGACTAGGCGTTTGATCTTGTTGAACAATATGGGGTTATGGATCAGGCTGATCTCAGAGTGCAGCCACTCGACTAGGTTCTTCTTGGGAAAATCCTCGGGATCACTGAAGATCGTATCCGATGGGAGTCCAAAACCATTATAGGGCTTGGAACCGAATTCCACATGGACCAGTTTATAGTCGTCGGCCGTCTTCAGATTGTCGATGATGTTCTCGATGGTGGGCTCGTCGGTTCCGACACCGTCCATGGCCGAAAGCAACTGTCTGGCATAGATCTCCGCCTTTTGTTGGCTGATGGTCACATTGGTGGCATCATAGGGCGTCTCTGGGTTCTTGGAATAGTCGTTGAAGGGTGAACCTCCCGATCTTCCCCTGAAATAGAAATAGATCGCAACGGCCACCACCACGAACCAATTAAGGGTAAACCCCTTCCTTGAGAGTCCACGGTAGGCCGAACGGCCAACGGCCGTGGCACCAGTATAGATGTATCTTACAGCCATAGTCTTTTTTAGGTTAAATGGTCCTCACACTTACAATTGCCCAAGGCATCACAGCCACAGCCACCGATCTTGATGGGTGCAGGCTTGATATAGGACTTGAGCGGTTCGATGCTGCTCTCCCCCAGCCTGACCTCGATCGGTCTGTCAAGGACCAGTGGCGAGGTCTTCAATGAAACACTTGCCAGTTCACTTACTGGCTTCACAATCGGTTCGGTATTGAAGGTCGGTTGTGCGATGAGTGGAACTTTCGAGAGGGACTTTGAAACGGAAAGGGACTGGGCCGTTATGGGTGACGGCAACGATACCTCTGTCACGGGCATATCCTCGAGTTCATTGACCGAGGATACCTTTTCACGTTTCTTGGTCTTCTGCCAGAACAAAAACAATAAGGCTGATAAAACAATAGTTGTCATAATGTTACCTTAAATCTGGGTTAATATCGTCTCCTTCGTCCGTAGCGTCTTCCGATGGCCTTGCCACGCCTTAGGCCCTTTACATAGGCTCTCTTGGCAACTACCCTTTTGGAGGTTCGCCTTCTGCGTCTGCGTCTGGTGGGTGCTCCACCCAACATGCGGCTTATGGCCCTAACGCCAGCATCTTTCTTTAATGCATTCATGGTATAATAGATTTGGGGTTAATCATCGTTTCTTCCCAATCGGTCCTGTACGAATTGGTCCAGCCAATCCTTGTCGGAGAGTTGGGCAGCCTTATAGGACAGAAAAATGTAGATGAGCGGCAACGCCAACAGGAACAGTGGGTTCTTGTGCAGCTTTGCGTACATCTTCTTGACTCCGTTCTCGGATTCGGTGGATGCGTTCTCGCCCCATTTTTCGACCGTATGGAAGGCTTTATTAATTTCATCTGGGTTCTCTGCGATCCAGAAAAATCGTTGGTGGTATACTTGTTTGAATACGCTTATAAGGTTCATTGGTTCCTATTTTTTAATTGATTTTTTGCTTTAGGTATATTGTGTTAATTACCATATCCCCAGAACTTTGGATAATACCGCTCCTATGATCAATGATGATGGGCTCGACTTCTTTCCCTCAGGTGAACCTGTACCAGATCCCGCCTTGGCGATAATTCTATAGGTTGGATACTTCATTGATTGTTGGAATTTTTTACCAATGGTCTTTTCATAGCCAGTCTTCCATTTGAAGACATTATCTGGAAACACCTTATATCCCGTTGAAGTCACATTGAAATTGGACCTTAGGGCAGCTACTAGGCCACTGAATTTCTGTTTGAACGGTTCATGGAAATCAACTCCCAACTGCAATGCTTTCTTGGTGCATTTTGACCAGTTGTTGGCTTTGATCTTGAACTCATAGGAAAGCTGTCCACAATGGATAAGTTGGGATAGCTCATTGATGGCAACGGTCAACTGTTCTGCGGTAACGGAACTCTGGACCTTGGCGAAGGCCTCTTGAATTACAGGTGCTATTTTTTCCTCCAGAACCTTGGTTTCTTCTGCGGGGTTGTATGTTGATCCCCAACATGACAGGTCGAAACCATTGGCGAGGATATCACCTACACCACTGAATATGCCGAGGAAATCCGACTTGGCGAATTGGTTGAAGATAATCCCTGCACCAGGGAAGACGGCATTGAGGGCCAATCCTATCCCTTGTGTAATAAGACCCTGTCCGCTATGTTTACCTGAGGAACCACTGCCAAAAATACTGGTCGCTGCTCCAATGAGGCTCTCGGTACTGGCTGAGGATGTCGAGGCAAAGGCCGTATTACTGGTCGTGGCACCTGCAAGACTTGAAAAGTCAAATTGTGGTATGGAAAAGGACATAGTAGGTTAATTTTTGACAGAGAGGACCTGTTAAGGCCCTCTCCTTAAATGATGGGGTCGGTCTAGCTGACCAATCGACGGATGTTCTCCGATGCATGGCTACTGGCAGCAGCCATTGAACGTTGGTACATCTGTGGGCTCATGACGAATTTCTGTAACAAAATGTATGCGATAACGCCATTGGCCTTGTTTCTCCTTATTTCCATTACCACGTCCTTAAGGGCGGTGGTAGACTCGAATAATGGGAGGAACTTTCCAGAAGGCACATTGTTATAGGCATTCTTTCCGATGGTGGCTGCTTCCATGACATTGATGTCGGCCTGCAATAGGTCTGACTGCAATTGGCAATCCACTAAATCAAAGAGTTTGCTGTCTGTACCATCCCAGTTGGGCTGTACATAGATGGCACTAACCACATTGCCTGCGATGTTGTACTTTTTCTTGTACTCGTCGTCCATGGCAATACGCTCGATCACGGTGATACCGTTCTGTTTGGCAACTGCCTTTCTTGTAGAGACCACCATTGAGGACGAATTCAGGTCGATACTGTGGCCGATGGAGGCTCCTTGGAAACGGATATCCAGTTCCAATACCTCGCCTTTCTTTAGGTTGAGCACTGGCATGGGCAGTTCCAATGGGGCTATCCATGTGAGTGGTTCGGTCACATCCTGCGATTTGAAGGCGTTCCAACCATTGTCCTTGGTCCAGTCATCCTTGGTCTGGATCCTGATGATGTCTGCCATGGATAGGCCGTCATAGATCCTGATAGGTTCTTTCGATTGCCCTTTTAAGGTCGCAGTGATAAAGATATTGTCAAAGGTATCCTCTCCGACGCCAGATGTCTGGGATGCAGCATCAAAGTTTACCTGCGTATCGGAAGAGGCCAGTTTCAACAGCAATTGGATGGCTGAGATACTTTCCTCGGTTACCGAAATGGTCTTTTGCTGCTTATAAGCTAGGGTCTGTTTCATAGTAGGTTAATTTTTGAAATTAGGCTGTTTTGTTTAACAAGTCACCGATAAGTGGCACATCTTTCAGGGCATTCTTGATGTCATCCGAAAACTTTGCTCCGACCAATAGACAAACGGCAGCAGTTATAAATGGAAATCCTTTCATTTTGGGTTTTTTATGATTGAAAGGGCAAATATAGAGGCGGTTTTGGGCCATTATGCGGAATTGCGCAATTCTGTGGATAATTTAAACAGATGGGAGTCGATCCTCGTTCCAGCTTCATTTGGGGCAAACAGTTTTCTTGCATAGGCTCCATTGGAGAGCAGACGGTAATAGGTGAAGTAATCCAAACGTGCCGTGGTGAAGTCATACTGGCTCTTGATCTTCTGTTCGTTTAGGGAGAATTTCTTAAGGATTTTCTTGAGGTCATAAAAGGCACTTCTCTGGATATTGTACTGGCTCCTGATCTGGTCAAGTGAATAACCTTCGTCCAAAGCTTCCAAGTAGGTTTGAAGTCGTGATCGGTTGAATTCGATCATATCCAGATTCATTTTCTTTGCCCTTGTCAGATTCCTGTAGGCGTCCTGTCCATTGGCCTGAATAAAGACCTGCTTTCTTTTATATGTATTATTGTTGTATTTGTCAATCTTTTCCATAAGTGTCATTGGATTGGAGATCCCCTCGACCTTATAATAGTTGATTTCCTCAAAAAAGGTTCCATAGGCGGTCATAAAAAGTTCAGGCGATAAGGTGGCCGTCTTTTCACATTGTATCCTATAACCGTGTGCCATGCGATCTTTGTAAACCCTGTCTTTTATGGAAAAATATTCCTCAAGGTGTTTTACCGAGGAATCTGTATCGAAAAAGAAATCGTTGGTACTGTTGAGGAAATTATGGACTGCCTGATATTCATTGATACACTGGGCTGTTATGTTATGTTTACGTTTATATTGCTTGGCCTTGTCATTTCGACCTTTGTTGATATGGTTATAGTATTGTTGGACCTTTGAATGACGGGATTTGAGGTGTTTCCAATCCCTCGAATCTTTGCAAAAAACATTTCTCTTGTATAGGCTTGAAAGATAGGTGGATGAAAACTGCATCTCGTATCTGACGATCTTATCAGCTTCGGTCAACAGAAAATAGACTTGGTAAGGCATCAACTTTTCAAATTCCAAAACAAACTGTGTATTGATATAGGCACATGCCGATGCTTTATAGATTCCGAAAAATTCCTCGATGCCTTTGTACATGGAATCCACAGGTAACAGTTCCCTTAAACTTTCCAGTTCCTTTCTGAACCTCATGGAATCCTTGGGGTTCTCTGGATCGTTGTAGACATAATCGAAATAATCCTTGTTGACTGCCATGAGTCGCTTGAAGTCGGATTTGCCCACCTTGTTGAACTCGGATCCCTTATGGTAGATCTTGAAATACCAAGTTCTGGCAGAGTTTCGGTAATATAGGGCCGTTTCTTCCGCCTTATTGGTTTTATTGTCTTTCCTCAGGCGTTTGTTGAACATTTTCTTCTGGCATTCAATTAGGGATAATGCCTGTTGCTTGGTATGGTGGTACTGGTTGAAACAGAGATCCATTGTCTTGAGGGAGATCTGTTTGAAATCGACATTTACGACAATACCAAAGGCATAGCCCATATCACGGAGAAAGATCTCTATAAAATCCCTTGCCCTTTCAAAGAGCATTTCAGCCTGTACCCTTGGCGATACGATCCTAGTGGCATTCTGGATGAACCTAGCCGAATCGTTATGAGGGACGAACTGTGCGACCGAATGGCCATAGAGGTATTTTGGAAACGACAACTGGAAATCGATCTCCTGTTGGCTTGACCGTACATTGAAAACGACATTGTAATTGGAACTAAGAATATTCCATTTTCCAAAGGTATTCTTGGTATAGAGTGTTTCTTCTCCCTTGCTTACCAATAGAACCTTTGGCGATTTTACAAACGAGACTTTCCTGACTGACTTTCCCAAGGCATCCAACACCCTCTTGTTCGCATATCTGGAAACGTCCAACAATTCGACCTTTCGCTCGATGTATTGGTTTTCGTATTCCTTTAGGGCCAGATAAAGGTTATGGGCCGTAGGGTTTAGGTACGGGTTTTTTTGGTAGTCCTCTTCGTTTTCGGACGGTTTTCTTTTCCTCAAGGCATTACAGTTATGAACCGTAAATGTGAGGGAATCGATCATGAAGCATTCAAAATATCCGAGTTGTATAGATAGACTTCGTAGGCCAATTTGATCTGTTCTGAATAGTCCGTTATGGGTTTGGTTCCATTAATTATGTTCTGGTGGACTTGGTTAATAACATTTTTGGAGGACTCTAAGTCGAGCATCAAGATGGTCATGATATTGGACCAGACCAACGATTGTAGGTTGTATATGAGTTTCACGGTTAATTAGCTTTTTTAAGATTGATCACAGGAGAATCCGTTTTGAGGTATTTCGCCTTTTGCTCAATGGTTTTTCGTTCTTCGTGGTAAGTGTTATGAACTGAATCCAAAGTCTTGTGCAAAGCATAGATTTGATACTTGAGAGCAGTTTCCTTATTGCGTTGAGCAAATGATTTCAGAATATCAATGATATTGAAACATTCACTGAAACACGTTTCGATTGCCCGAAACACAAAGGATGAATTGCCTTCTGAGTATTCCTTGAATATATATTCGCACTGTTTGTTGAACGAGTCTAGACATTCATTGATATGCCTTGAATCGAAAACATCGAGTTGAAAATAATACATCCTATACAGAGAATAGATCTGGCCCATCTCTATGCTAAGTGATCTTACAGAGGCTTCAATGACAAGTTTGTATTTTGTCAAAAAATCCCTAGCCTGATTGCGTGATCGGAAATTCAGATATTGAGAAAACCCAACAGGGATCTGATAAACGTTTTTATCACGCTTATATATTTCGATATGTATTTTGCGCACTTCTTCAGATTTTCAGAAATTCTAAAAATCGAATACGCGAATAAGTGTTGGGGGAATTTTGTTTAAGGTTTATTTTTTGTAATACGGTTATTTTAAATAGCCAGTTAAGGCGTTTTAAAGTAATCATAGCGTAATGTTAAAGCGATAGGTTATTTATTTAATTAGGGCGGCAAAAGTATTTTTTAGGTTAAACAAAGTTGTAACACAATAGACATAAAATATAACAGAATCGGTTAGGGTTTTTTACCCCTGTTTTAATCGATTATTATATAGCTTTTTAGCCATTAAAAAATGATCAAAAAAGAATCAGTTTAAGATTATAAAAATCTATTATTTTCCTATTCAAGTAGTTACAGAATAATAATTTAGGACTCTTAGCCAAAAAAAATAAATATCAACACGCTAAGTATTGGCTATGAATACGTTGGGAGGAAAGTAAAAATTTGCATATCGTAAATTATAGAACAAATGACAATACATCTATTTATTCAATTCATCCTTCATCAATTTCATTAAATATTCAATTTCAGGAATAATCTTACGATACCTAATAGTGAATCCCTGATAGGATGACCCGGTTATAGTTAAGTAATTTTCAAACCTTAAATACTTTTCGGATTGCCTGTCATTGAGCCAATCATGCTTTATCGGTGCTATCTCATTGGTTAAATTTACAGTTGTGTAGTCTTGTCTATCATTTTGGACTATCATTAACCAACGATAAGTGTCCATCAAACCTTCGGTTCTGTTCGATCGAATATAGTCATTGGTTGCGACTTGTCTAAATTGTACTTCCGGGTATAAACTATTGTAAACTTTCAATAGCTGCTTTTTTATATCCTCATTTGTGAATAGCTGTAATTTTCCGCTCGAAATAATTTCCATATAGGTAGGTTTGGACGGAGTAAACTCAGTTAAATATACCATCCAGCCTGGTACATTTGAATATAGAGAATCTTGAGTGTATTTTCCTGTCTGCATCTTATCAATTTCTTGATATATAGCACGAGATGCAGTATCAAACAATATTATTAAACTATCTAAGCTGTCCTTATCTTGATTTAAATCATAATAAAGGCTTTCATAATATGATTTCAACTCTTGCTCGTTTTTTACATTAGATCGCCATTCTCCAATCCCAACGGCAATTAAAATCCCCACTACAATTAGAATGATCTCCCCGATTGCATATAAGATATACTTATCAAATTTATATATCATTACTAATTGACGCCTTAGCTCTCTAAAGATTTTTATCATTAGAAATTTTTATATAAATATATGATATTTAAGTATTTACAATTTAAAATGAGACCGTTTTTTCAGCTCTTACCGAACCAACAAAGCATGCGCGCTTGTTGATTATTACAAATATAATCATGGCCTTCCTCATTAGATTTGATTTATACAAACATCATTCTCAATTCAATTTAATTTTTACCTACTTCTGCCTTTTCGGTTATTGACTTTAATAACAATTAATACCTTAAATAACTTATTATCAATATTTTATTACCATTAAGCGAGTAATTGGGTGGTTTAACGGTGTTAGGGTTAAAACCATTAAACCTTAACTATCTTATATAACCTTATAGGGTGTTTTATCGTTACCACTCCCCTATTAAATTTTACTCTCTTTTACCTTTCTTTTAGCTGATCCCAATCTACTCTTTATTAGGCTTATTTAATCTAAACAGCTAATCATGCAACTATTTCATTTCCGTAAAGTGGCGCTATTAATGGTATCGTTATTTACAGCAATTTCAACACTAATCGGCCAAAACGATTGTGAAGACACTACTTCCCCACCAGATTTTATAACCATCAATCTACCAGCCATCAATGAAGGATTGAGGGAAGGCACACATGAAGTCCCAAAAATTTGGAATCTAAAAACGCCCCTAAATGAGACAATCCAAATACCAAATGGTCGTCCAATTTATGCTTTAATTGTTAGTGGTTATGCCAGTAATGCGTACTTAGATGAATTGATGCTCTATAATTTTGCTCGTTATCTAATGGATAAGGGAGCTTATGTTCATTATTCATGGTGGAATAATCTTTTAGCTCCTTATATGGAACGACCATTACACCATGAAGAATCGGACCCGGGGAATTTAGGAGTCAATCTTGCTGAATTTGCTACCCCCGCTACAGCTGCCTTAAAGGCATTGCCGGGTGAGGATTATCAGTTTGTTGCGGATGCAAAAATCTTCTTAAGAAAAATTAGAGAGTATAATCCTAATGCCATCATAATCGTAGCCGGACACAGTATGGGTGGTGGAGCGGTCGTTCATCTTGGTTCTGAAACTAATGAAATCATTGATATATTGGCTCCAATAGACCCAGTAGGAAACAGAAATTTGCCCTTTGCTGGACCTGCCAGAGTCACAACTAAAGATTTTAATTGGACACGCTGGCGAGTAAGTCGTGACAATTTCAGAGGATATCGACGTACTGAAAATACGGGTACAATATTCAATCCTAAATGTACTCCGACTGGGGAATGGTTAAGGAGGCCTCCCTTAATTAGTTCCACCGATCCTTTATGTACAGGCCAATTCTTTGTTGATAATGCCCCAACGATTGTTTTTAAAGAAAACATTGTTAACCTTTTTCATAGATATCAAAAAGAAGCTGCTTTCCCATTCGACTTTTATGCGGATCAACCATTTGTCCATACCCCTCCACAAGGGGGTTTAACAAGCCAAGGAGCTGTAGAAACCACTTATGCATTTAATGGGCTTGAAAGAAACCAGGACCCGGGAGGATGGCCTTTAGGCACATCTACATCAGAAGCTTGTTGCTCCTCTTACGACGGTGTCGGGTGGGCGGCGGATGGCCATGGAGAAATAATTGGTTATCGTGGACCAGGAACAACCGTACCATTAGGCGTTCGATTGAGAACAAGTCCTAATTGTGGTGATGACTGTGCAGGACTTACATGGCCCGCCCGTACTTGGAGCTTAGTAGATGGTTGGTCTCATGGTGACAAAACGAGTAGAAAAAATAAAATGTTGATGCTAGAAAACTTTACTTATAATTTATTGTGGCCCGATAGACCATATAGACCCGAACTATGCTTAGTGTCTAATTCCCTTATAAATTTCTTTGCAGACATAAATAAGGCTCCAATTGCTAATGCGGGACAAAATCAAATTGTGGAATGTACCGGTCAGGATTTTACAGAAGTTATATTAGATGGGTCCTCATCAACAGATGAAAATATTGAGAATTTAGAATTTATATGGACAAGCGAATATGGAACAGTGTACGGAGAAAAAGCAATTATCGATTTACCACTTGGTGTTCATTGCATATTGCTAACTATAAATGACGAGACAGGTTATAGTGATACCGATACCGTTTTGGTTACTGTTGAAGATACCACAGCTCCAGAATTGTATGTTACACTTACTCCGAACACCATATGGCCTCCAAACCATAAAATGATTGAGATTCTAGCAATTGTCAATGCAACAGATCTTTGTGGTTCGGTAGTCAGCACAGAGCTATTTTCTATAGAATCTTCCGATGCTGTAGATGAATTAGGAAGTGGCAATACAGAACCAGATATTATGCGGGCAGATTTTGGCACTGAAGATTTAAGTTTTGATTTACGGGCAGAAATGAGCGGTAAAAATGGCGGTAGAACTTATTCAGTTACCTATAAGGCTATTGATGATTTTGGCAATGCAAGCTTTACCACCTCTTACGTTGAAGTACTTAACAAGAAGGTAAAAACCAAAGGACAACTGCATTACTTTTTTACGACAAAATCAATCTCTTATGAAGTTGCTACTCCTGACAATATTGATATTTCTATACATGACCTTAATGGCAAAAAACTGATGAATGTAGAAAATGGATTTAAAAAACCAGGTAATTACCTAACCAAAGTAAACACAGAAATGTTAGCTAGCGGAGTTTACTTAATGATTTTGAAAGGTGAAAAATCGATTGAATTGATAAATCGGTTTGTGATTAAATAAGAATAAATACTTGGTAAGCAGATGTTTGATATTAAATAAAAGAAATGCCAACATTAATCTAGTACACTTTTTTTATATTATTCCCGCACCTAGGGCTATGGATAATACAATAAGCAAAATTGCCACAGTAACCTGAAGAAATCTTAATGTTACCTTTTTTAATAATTTGTTTCCAATATAGGCACCTGCTATGGCTGAAAGTGTTGCAATAAGTACAATTGTTAAATTGTCGACCAGTCCAGATTTTAAAAATTTTGTGGCATACATACCTAATCTGGTAAAATCCACAAAAGTGGACACAACAACCGCCGTACCAATAAATGCTTCTTTTGAAAGTCCGGCCTTAATAAGAAAAGCACTTCTTAATGCACCTTGATTACCAGACAGACCACCAAAAAACCCACTTAAGGCTCCACCAATTGGTAATTTGTTTTTACCAAATTTCAAGTTGCTGAAATATGGAATTAGATCCATTGAGGCGAAAATAATGAGGAGTATCGAGATTAGAAATTTAACGGGATACACATCAAAATTGTTTCCGAAGGCGTCATAGGAGAACAACGGTTGAGTGTCTTTTATATTTATTAAAACCCAAGCTCCAGCCAAAGCGGCAATCACTGCAGGAATTCCAAATCGAACAAGCACGTCCTTATTTGCATTTTTTCCTACCAAACCCAATTTGTAAATATTATTGAAGAAATGAACCACACCGGTTAAAGCAATTGCCAATTCCACAGGAAAAAATATCATAAAAACTGGTGTTAGGATTGTACCTAAACCAAAACCAGAAAAGAAAGTTAATATAGCCGCGAGGAAAGCCACAATTGATATAATCACTATTTCCATTTGAATCCTATTATTTCTAAAACTTATTACAAAAATTTCTCTACACTCCTATCAAATGTAGCCATATCAATGATATTTCAATGGAACTGATAAAATTAAGTTATTGGTGAAAAAACCAGATGATACTATATTTTTACTTATGAAAGTAAATACTTATCTTAAGTGTTCTATTTAATTTTCGTTTTCGGCCTCCTCTACTCTACACATAATTGTCCTACTTAATAAAAATTTCAATTAAACTATATAGCACATTATGAAACTTAAGTCTCTTCTTTGTATCATCCTATTTGCATTATTTGTAGTATGGCAATCAACCTCTCAAAAGGCAAGAATTAAAATTGACCCAGACCGAACGGTTGGTGAAATCAGCCCTCTTATATATGGAAATTTCGTAGAACACTTGGGTAGATGCGTATATGGAGGAATTTACGATCCTAATTCTCCATTATCAGATAAGGATGGAATTAGAAAAGATGTTTTACAGGCAGCAAAAGATCTTAATGTTACCATTACCCGCTACCCTGGTGGTAATTTTGTTTCCAATTACCATTGGTTAGATGGTGTTGGACCTAATAGGACACCAAGAATGGAACTTGCATGGTATCGACTTGAGACCAATGAATTTGGGACAAATGAGTTTATTGATTTCGCCAAAAAACTAAACACAGAACCCTATTTTGCTGTGAATTTGGGTACCGGAACTATTGAAGAAGCCCAGCGTTGGGTAGAGTATTGTAATGTGAAAGATGGACCCTATTATGCCGAATTGAGAAAAGAACATGGATATTCAGAACCTCATAAAATAAAATATTGGGGATTAGGCAATGAAATGGATGGGCCTTGGCAAATGGGGCATTTAAATTCTATTGATTATACCAAGAAGGCACGTGAAGCAGCAAAATTGATGAAACGCACAGACCCTAGTATCGAATTAATTGCTGCTGGATCTTCAAACTATCGCGGAAATGCAAACCCAGATGAATGGAATGCAACTGTTTTGGCGGAATTGAAAGATGTAGTTGATTATATCGCCTTACATATTTATGTGGGTAATACCTCAGATAATTATTACAATTTTGTTTCCACTCCATTAGTCATGGAGGAACGCACACGTATTGTTAAAGGCATGATAGAACGTGAGATGCAACATGCCAATAGAGGCGACCGCGATCCTATTTATATCGCTTGGGACGAATACAATGTGTGGTATAGGGCAAGAAGAGGTAACGACGCTAGGGGTACCCGAGCCTTAGAGGAGAAATACAACTTAGAAGATGCACTTGTTATTGGAGGATTTTTAAATGGATTTGTGAGAAATGCCGATATTGTTAAAATGGCCAATATGGCACAATTAGTAAATGTAATTGGGCCAATCTTTACTTCGGAAAATGATATGTACAAACAAACAATTTATTTTCCATTAGAGCTCATGGCTAATCATATGAAAGGTACTTCTTTAGATGTATTCGTGGATTGTGAAGGATATAGCACTGAAGAATTTTCCAACGGTATGGGTGAACGAACAACACAACAAGAATTTGTTCCTTATTTGGACGTTTCTGCAGCAATCAATGGCAATGAGGTTATCTTTGCCGTTGTAAACAGACATTTAGATCAGTCCATCTCAACTGATTTGATTACTCAAGAAGGAACCTTTAAAGGTCAATTTTCTATATACGAAGTAAATGGTGAAACCGTGAAGGATAAAAATGACTTTAATAGTGAAAAAGTAAAGACGACAGAAAAGAATTCGATTTCCGTGAATGGCAAATCGTTCACCTACTCTTTTCCCCCACATTCTTTTACTCTTATAAAAGGATCTATTGATAAATAACACTAGTACAAATAAAAATTCTAGCTTTTACCAACTCAGTTTGAATAGGGAAACTGCCTGACGCTCCAAATCTAAATTGAGAGTTGTTTTCCCTCCAACAATTGAAATGTAGATAGGTGAAGTTGCCAATTTCAATTGCCCTGCCTTCTCTAGTTGGGAAATTTGGTCAGCGGTTGGATTTTGTGGTTTGCCCATTTTTAACCATAAATTATAGGAATTGCTATTTGTTTGGTCTATTGTGAAATGCTCAAGCAATACCTTCTTTTCAGATAAACCGCTTAAATTTATCTCAACTGGGGTTGTTTTACCCATATCCTCATTATTGTCGTGATAATTCCAGACCATTATGCAAGCTGAATTTTTTTCCAAGGAAGCGAGTCCACCAATGTCTGTTTGGTCTCCCCTAACTCCATTTTGGATTATAGAATCAAAGGAGTTAGAATGAGTACTGTTTAACTCTATCCGTTTCCCTCTCATCATACCAAACATTCTAAATACATTTAACACCGGTTTATCAACTCCATTGGTAGCCATGTCTCTATAACCAGCATACCATGCCTGATTTTCAAACTCAAAACCCCAAGTTACCGCTCCTAAAAGGTTTACCTTATAAACGTCTGCCATTGCATATTTTCGAGCAAAAGATGCCGCGGTATAACTTGAATACATGGTGCCATTACGGTAAGCATTATGGGGATAATCTGCTTCTGAGCAGGCAGCACAACCTTCAGGGTCCGATTCCCCTATAATTATGGGTAAATCCTTAAACTCTGGATAGGATGAAACAATTTCAAAACCACTTCTAATGTCATTCAACTGTGCACCCATATTCATTTGAACCACACCATCCACTACCTTTGGACTGCCCTTTGCATGAAAGGTTATGAAATCTAGAGGTGTACCCTTTTTACCGGTGGCATAATTAGTTCCATTTTTAACATGGTCTAAAAAGGTTCGGAGAAATTCAGCGGCTTTATCCCAACCAGGCCCCGTAGTTTCAGGTCCTCCCACTTTGGCAGTTGGTAATGCACGTTTTACCGCATCAGCTGCATAGTCATATAATTTTATATACTCTTCAGTTGTTCCTCTCCAATATCCTATGTTGGGTTCATTCCATACTTCCCAATACCAACTTTCAACCTCTTCCCTACCATAACGTTCTATTGAATGCTTTACCCATTGAAATACCAATTCTGCCCATTTCTCATAATCATTTGGTGGATAAGCCCAACCAGTGTAAATTTCATCATAGGCTATACCAGGTTTCCAAAAATGTCTATAAGGTTCTGGTTTAATAGAAAGTGTCTTGGGCATAAATCCTATTTGAGCAAAGGGCTTCATTCCGCGCTCAATGTAGGTGTCAAAAATACTGTCAATAATTGTCCAATTATAAATTGGATTGCCCATAGGATCCTCAGTATAAACATTGGTAGAACCCCACTTTAATGCGGCTCTTGGGCCTTCATCTGTTACCAACAAACTATGAGCCCTTACATAAACCGGCACAGGACTAAATTGAGATATTTCTGTCAACAACTTCTTTCCATCCTTCATATAGGTATAATTGGGTTCGTCATAGCCCCACCAGGCCCAAATAGGATTCATTGGCCCAATCTCATTTTCAAAATCGACATCTATAACTACATTGTCTGCATTAGTGGATTGTGCGGTAAGTTTGTAGGTTATCAGAAATACTACCACAAACCTCAACCCTATTTTTATCTTTAGTTTTATCTGTGAAATCATTACAATTACTGTTTTATAAATATTAAATTCAATATGACTATATCATTTAGGTTAGGCAAAAAACAGTTTATGAGGCTCCCTTAAAATTAAACTAAAATTTAGAACATCTATTTGCTTTTATACTATGTCTGAATATTGAATTAAATAAAGGTGATAGATTTTAAATTAGTACCTTGTTGGTCTTGTCAATTGGCATGTAGTAATAAGTGATTTCATCCTAATATTTTATGTAAAATGAAACTGACCAAAGTTGGTAAGGTTGTAACCCTTCTTTTATGCATTTGTTCTTTTTGGTGCCCCGCCCAATCCACCTTTATTTCAAATTCTGAAAATCGAACTTACACTAACTTAAATGGTAAATGGGAATATATCCTAGACCCATATGAAACAGGAGGTATGGGAGGAAGAGCCATTTTTGAAAATTACAAAACTAAAGACAAAACAGACCGTGTAGAATATGGCTTCACCAAAGGAAGAACACTTTATGTTCCTGGTGGATGGAATACCCAAAAACCAGAATTACTATATTATGAAGCTTCCATTTGGTATAGAAAAACATTTGACAAACCTAATGTTTCCCTTAATAAGAGATACTTTGTATACGTTGGGGCAGCAAACCAAACTGCTACGGTTACTTTTAATGGGGAGGTATTGGGAAAGCACGAGGGCGGTTATACCCCATTCAGTTTTGAGGTTACAGATCTTATTAGAGACAAGGAGAACTTTTTAATTATCGGTGTAAGTAATAAGCGAGATGCAGATGATATTCCGGCTAAAGTCCATGACTGGTTTAACCATGGTGGCATTACTCGAGATGTAAAATTAATTGAAGTACCCCAGACCTTCATCAACAACTATTTTTTATCCCTGGACAAATCTACCTTGCTCAGTAAAACAAAACGTATCGACGCTAAAATTGAGCTGACAGGAAATTCGTTGCCAGAAAAAGCTCAAATTTCAATTCCTGAATTAAATATTAAACAGGAAATTAATACCAATTCAAAAAGTTCAATTGACTTCACGGTTGATGTCAAAAATTTGGAATTATGGTCTCCTGAAACCCCAAAATTATACACTGTTACAATTGAGGCAGGTGAAGACATTATTACCGATAAGATTGGATTTAGAACCATAGAAACTAAAGGAAAGGAGATTCTTCTTAACGGGAAACCGATATTTTTAAAGGGAATTTGTTTACATGATGAAAACCCCTTAACGAAAAACCGGGCCAACACTATCGAAGATGCCCAATTGGTATTAGGTTGGGCACAAGAATTAGGCTGCAACTTTATTCGCTTAACCCATTATCCACACCAAGAAAAATTGGTCCTCCTTGCAGACAAGTTAGGCATACTTCTTTGGGAAGAACTTCCTTTATATTGGGGTATACAATGGGAAAACCCAGAGGTTTTAAAGAAGGCAAAAGCCCAATATGCTGAATTAATAAATCGCGATTATAACCGTGCAAGTTCAATAATATGGTCTATTGCAAATGAGACAGCCCCCATTCCCTCTCGCAACGAATTTTTAACTGAACTGGCAGAATTTGTTAGATCTAAAGACCAAACCAGATTAATTTCTGCTGCTATAAAAAAAGACCAAGAATTAGATGGGCATCCAGATAGCGTATATACCTACAATGACCCACTTATTGAAACATTGGATATTCTAAGCATCAATGAGTATTTAGGGTGGTATGGCGGATTACCTGATGAAAGTAGAAAAAAATCATTTACCTCAGGATTTGAAAAACCTATCATTATCAGCGAATTTGGCGGTGGTGCACTACAAGGATTTCACGGTGATAAATTAACGCGCTGGAGTGAAGAATTCCAAGAGTATCAATACAAAGAAAGTATTGCCATGTTTGACAAAATTGATGGTATGGTAGGAATGACCCCTTGGATATTGGTAGATTTCATGTCTCCCTTAAGACAATTACCTGGAATTCAGGATGGGTGGAATAGAAAAGGGTTGATTTCAGAAAAAGGGATTAAGAAGAAGGCATTTTTTGTATTGAAGGAATACTATGATAAAAAATAATTAACGGCTAAGCTAGTATCTTGTTTTGCCAGTGCCTAGATGAATTAGTAGTGACCATATAAACTCCGAAAACTACCATTAACGTAGCCAAAGGTTTATCCCAAGTGAATTGATCTTGCCCAACCAAAATGGCTATCATAGATGCAATTATTGGTTGTAAATTCATAAAAACACTTACCATACTTGCCTCTAGCCGTTTTAAAGCAAATGGCATTAAAAAGAAAGCAATAATTGTAGAAAAAAGAAGGGCAAAAGCCAATAGACCATAAGCGGTTAGGTCTGCTTGATCTGAATAAATCGGTTGATCTCTCAATGACCCAAAACTAAAAGGAATTGCTGCAACAGCAGAGACCAAGAACATCCATTTTGCTATGGTTAACGGATGGTATTTCATGGAAATTTTTCGAGTTATTACCATATATCCCCCATAACAAAGGACACACAATACCGAAAATAACACACCCAAAAGGTGGCTTCCTCCTGAACTTCCTTGAGCATTATTAAAAAGTATCACTATAGCTGCACCAGTTATACTTATTAAAATACCCAAAACCTTTCTTATCGACACAAGCTCTTTTAGAAATATTGCGGAAAGAATAAGAACTACCACTGGGATTAGCGCCATTAATAATGAAAAAATAACAGGGGTTGTATATTCCAAGGCTTGTGAAAACAGAAATTGAGTACCAATAAAGCCCATTAACCCTCCAATGGCAATCGTTACCAAATCCTTTTTTTCAATGAAACGATCCTTTTTTATAAAGAAACCTATAATCCAAAAAATCACCGTTCCAAAAAACATTCTTGTAACCGTATAGCCCATGGGGCTCATCCAGCTTTCCATTCAAATGTAAGCATGAAATAATGGATAATGAATCAAATTTTTAAATTTTACATGTAAGTAGAATCATACAAGATCAGTATAATCATACCGTTCATCCATTTTTGTTTAAAGATTTTGTTAAATGTTTAAACAAAATGAATTGTACTTCATATCTTGCAGGCAGTTAATCTTAAAAAATAATTGCGATGTTACGAATGTTTACCAAATTACCCCAAATCGCACTTATCACTTTTTTAACCTTCACCCTTTCTTCATGTGATTCTGATAGTGTGGAACCGATCCAAGATGAACCTAACATGTCTTTATATGAGACAATCGATTCCTACGCTATTAAATTTGACAATTCTACAGCAGAACGAAATGGTGCTCCTAAGAAAGGAGATGACCCAATCGCTGCTATTGCCATCGGAGGCGGATTTAATGAGTTAGTATCGGCATTATCTTATGTAGATGCAGAACTTGACGCAGGTTTGGTCAACTTATTTTTAAACGGGAAAGACCAATACACTGTTTTTGCACCAACTGATGACGCTTTCAATGCACTTTATGATTTTCTTAAAGTGGACGGTGTTACAGATTTAGACCCCGAATTGGTATTAAATGTATTATTATATCACGTCACTGATGGAAGAAGAGCTTCTAATAGTGTAGTTCCTAAAAACGGAATGAGGACCATTGAAACATTATTAGGTCCTACATTCGATGTGTATCCTGATTTAAAGATTATGGCTGTAGGAAATTCAGCCAATATTACCTATGCTGACATATCAGCGTCTAACGGTATTATTCACGTTATTGATCAAGTCATTCTGCCCATAGAGGTTGATTAATTAGATTGTTAGTTAGATTGATGTTTATCTAAAGGCCACTACATAAGTGGCCTTTAGTTATTTAAAAAGATAAACTCTTTTATCTAAACCCTATTAGGGAATAAAATATCAGCAAAGATTATTTTTTATATACTATTTCTCCATCCTTAATTGTTTGCAGTACTTGAATATCTTTTAATTGCATTGGATCCACCTTTAAAGGGTTTTCACTTAAAATAACCATATCTGCAATTTTCCCCTTCTCTAATGTTCCTTTAGTATCTTCTTCAAAATGTTGATAAGCTCCCCAGATTGTAATTGTTTTTAACGCCTCATAAGTAGTTAATCGTTCAGATGCACCTATAACTTTTCCACTACGAGAAACACGGTTGACAGTTGTCCATAGGATCATCATCAAATTAGGAAGTGCAACCGGAGCATCCGTGTGACTGGTTACGATACCACATTTTTCCAGTGCAGTTTTTATCGGACTAATTTTATCTCCTATTTCCTCCCCAATTATCTGTTTATGCCAATCTCCCCAATAATAGGTATGCATAGGAAAAAGTGATGGTATAATGTGATATTTTGCTAAACTATCAATTTGATCATATCTCAAATATTGACCATGAATTAAGGTATTACGTCTTTCGGTATTTCCATAAGAATTTGAAGCCTTACCAATTGTTTTAATCATTTGATCAATGGCTGCATCTCCATTAGCGTGTGTTAAGAGCTGCCAATTATTTTCAAAGGCCATATCCACAATATTTTGAACTTTTGATTCATCAGGGATGGCAGGGTACCCTTTATAATCGGTATCTGCTCCAGGGGGAGGAATTAAATATGGAATTGTACGCCAAGCTGTACGGCCTTGAGGAGATCCGTCTAAGGTTAACTTTAAACCTGCTATTCGGTAATGGTTCTTATACCCTTTATTGTACCACTCAGTGTCAAATAATTCTGGCCTTGTATAATCGATATACGCAGGCACATCGATTTTTAATTTTCCTCTATTGGCAAAACTCTCTAATGTTTCGTGACTGGTAGTGGTCCTTCCTTCCTGTGCGGTCGTATAACCGAAACTAAAAGCTAATTCTTGGGCCGCAGCCAAAAACATGTCAATTTTTTCTGGATCAGTGGGTGAAAGTACTTTAAACATATTAGGGATGGCTGCAAGTTCATCCAAAGTGCCATCCGGTTCATTTGAGCCCGAAACCCTACGAATTTGACCGCCTTCAGGGTCTTTCGATTCAGAATTTATTCCTAAAATCTCCAATCCTTTACTATTTACGGTACAAAAATGACCTGAAATATGAATGGCCATAATAGGGATATCCATACTAACCTTATCTAAATCGGTCTTATTAGGATGCCTTCCTAAGATTGCGTCATCATAACCTAGCCCAACAATCCAACCACCAAAAATTTCTAGGTCATTGGAAGAGGACCATTGTTTTAATTCCACAATCAAATCATCAATTGTATTAACCTTACCATCTGGTTCAGCCAAAAGGTTAGCTGCTAAGGCCTGGCTACCTAAGGAAGTGAAATGTAAATGACCGTCAACGAAACCTGGCAATAAGGTCTTTCCATCTAAATCAACCTTGTTGATTTGGGGATATACCTCGTCTAAATCAGTTTCAGATCCAACAAAATCGATCTTTCCATCCTTAACAACCAAAGCTTCTGCATATTGCGCAGAATCTCCAACCATGGTAATAATATCCCCTCCGAAATAGGCAAAAACTCCGTCATTTATTTCCTGATAGGTATTCGTAACATTAGGGTCCCTTTTACATGAGACTAAACACAAAGAAGTAAGTACTATTAAAATTGAAGCTTTCATCGTTTTTGTTTGAAATTGTCCTCTTTCTAAAAATAATCTAAATTTTGTTTAATGCATTATTTATTATATGTAATACTTTTTCATCAAACCAAAAACATAATTTATAGAGTCAAGATTAAAATTATTTACTAGTTATCATTATAATGAATAACCACTTATTAAAAAATCATGGACAATAACAAGAAGTCAAAAGCTCCAAAAGATAAGGATTCAAGTACAAAACATGCACGGGGAAGTAAAAACGTGCATAGTGAACATGACAATTCAACGGAGGATGGGTTTAAGCCCAATAAGAAGAAGAAAAAATAACCGGGTGATTATGTTTCTTTCTTCTTAAAATACTAGTTCTAACTTTCTTTTACCAGTGTAACTTTTACTGCATTTAAGCCTTTGAGTCCTTTTTCTAGCTCAAAAGAAACAGTGTCATTTTCAGATATTTCATCAATAAGACCTGTATGATGGCAGAAATATTTCTCGTTGTCCACCTGATCTACAATAAATCCATATCCTTTTGAATTGTCGAAATAAGTTACTTTACCAGTTCTGACAGGGCTTAATTCTTCCTCAGTATAAACTTTTTTAGGTGTACTTACCTCAATGCTTGATGGATCTATGTCTGATTTGGATTGTTTTTCCTGAGGTGTATCTGAAAGATTTCCATCCTTATCTACATATGCAAAAGGGATTCCACCACCACTTTCTTCACTTTCCGCCTTTCTTTCCTCTCGTTTCTTCTGTTTTTCTTTTTTCTTTTCTAATCGTTTTTTTTCTCTTTCTCGCTTATTAAATGTCTGTTGCGATCTCGCCATAAAAAATGTTATTGTTATTTAAAGTTATTTAATTGTTTTATACCGTTTGCCAATAAAAAAGCCCATCTGAAAGAGATAGGCTTTTAAAAATTAAAATTTATGTCTTAAACGATTCTTACGTTCGTTGCATTCATTCCTTTTTTTCCTTGCTCTAAATCAAACTCAACTTCATCGCCTTCGCGAATTTCATCAATTAATCCAGAAACGTGTACAAAGTGTTCTCTATCAACACCCTCTTCGTTAATAAATCCAAAACCTTTGGAATTATTGAAGAACTTAACTGTTCCTTTACTCATTTTAAAAAATTTTATTTATAATATGCAAAGGTGGGGCTAATTATTTGATTTTCTTTAATTTATTTGGTTTATTTTGAAATAAAACTTGAAACATCCTAAGTGTTAGTTAATTGTATTCAACTACTTGGATGTATTATTCAATTTCCAACATATAGCCAACGCCATGAACATTAGTAATTTTGATTTCAGGATCCAGTTTTAATTTTTTCCGAATCTTGGAGACGTAGGTGTCTAAACTTCTACCTACAATAACACCTTTATCTTCCCATACCTTTTTTACTAGGGTTTCCCGTGGAATTATTTGGTTGGGCATAGCGGAAAATAGTTGTATTAATTCACATTCTTTATTGGATAGTTTAATCTCGATACCATCATGTTCCAATTTATGCTCCAACTCGTAAAACTTAAATTTCCCGAGACGAACAAAATTTGCCCTATCTGAATTTGTTGGCGGTATATCTTCACTTCTACGGTATAGAAAAAATACGGTTAAACCTAAAAATGCCAATCCAATATAAATTGGGCCCTTATTATAAAACTGGGAATCTGAACTTTCTTTAAATTTCAAATGGATGGAATAGCAACTCTTCGGTAAATTTCTTCCTAGACAGGGAATGATATTCTCATCAACCTCCCCATTCATTTCATAGCTATAAGCCACGACACCATTATCACAATGTAAAACTTCTACTAAATATTTTTGTGGCAATTTAGATTTAAGGATGCTTTCTTGTATTGTATGAACCAGAGTATCTGGGTAAATTTCCAAATTGTCCTCAAAAGATAAGCTGAATTTTTTAGGCGCAATTTCTATCACAGGAAGCACTAAAGAGGTATGATCATAATTGTTAAGCAGTAAATTATGCCCAACGTCTCTCATTGCCAACTTTCCTTTTTCAGAAAAATTGTCATCCGAAACTGATGAACAGCCTAAGGTGAATAAAATCCCTAAATAAATTAGTTGTCTAATAAATTTTGCCATAAAGCGTATCCTGTAATATATCTGTAAAGAACATGATTATCAGGGTATTTTACAACTCTTTACACTTCTTTTACAATCTTTTGACACTTTCTTGACAGTCCGACTTTAGTTTCGTCTCAAATTAAAATCTAAACAAAAATGAACAAACTATTTTTTACAATCGCCTTAACTGTTTTAGCGTTTACATTATCAAATTCCCAAACTAAAAATGAAGTAATTAAAACAATTTCAATATCAGAGAGCGTGGTTAACTGGAAAGGATCTATGCTGTTCAGTTTTGGAGGGCATTATGGTACGGTTAATTTCAAGGATGGAACATTAAAATTCAATTCGGGAAAACTTACAGGAGGAACTTTCATCGTTGACATGACCACAATGGTGAATACCGATGGAGGTTTTAACGAAGGATTAATGGACCATCTGAAAAATGAAGATTTTTTTAATGTGCCAAAATACCCTTCTGCAACTTTTGTGATTACCGAAATTGAGGAATTAAAAGATGGCAACCTGCGAATAACCGGTGATCTGACTATAAAAGGAATGACCAAATCTGTATTTGCAGAGGCTAAGTTGGATAAAACAAACAATAAATTTGAAACACGGTTAAAGATAGATCGTACTGATTGGGATATCGTTTATGGGGCAAAAGGCCATGTTAATATAAAAGACTATGCTATTTCTGACGCAATAGAGTTGGAAGTTGAAATTCAATATTAATGGTCAAGGACAAACTTCACTTAAATCTGAAAAATCTCATTTACCTTTTTTTCTATACCAAAAGAAGTACAATAATATCAACACTATAGGTAAGATAATATATACAACAAGATCGAAAGGATTGGATATATCTATTGCAGAATTATTGTCAGGATGAGGAACATCCGTGGGTATTTGCATTGATAGATAAAATGGGAAATTAGACATATGTAAATAGAATGATGAAATGTAAGTTAACTATTGTTTGATAGAATTGGCATGCTTTTTAGATTATTCTAACACTCTTCCCTCCTATCAAATACGATGAAATAAAAATAATTTTTAATTTACTTTGTATTTCAAAGTACTTTATATAATTTTACTTCCGAAATTAAAACATTAATTATCTAATTTTAATTATACATGGAAACCGAAATGAAACTAGGCAAGTCAGCTCTCACAGTGGCAATTGTCACAATTTTATTATTAATGATCCCATTTGTAGCAATGCAAATATCTGGTGAAGTAGATTGGAGTTTTATGGATTTTGCCATCATGGGTACTCTTATTTTTATAACAGGCATGGCCTATGTTACACTGACTAGGTTTGCTAGTTATTGGGTACTAAAGTTAGCTTTCATCATTACAATTGGCATCACTTTTTTTATGATTTGGGCCAATTTGGCGGTTGGATTAATTGGCTCGGGGCCGCACGCAGGCAACCTAATGTATATAGTTATCTATTTAATTGTTGCAATTGGAACCTTAAGGTACTATTCTAATCCATCAAAAATGGTTTATGTAATGTTGGCAACCATAGGTGGATTAATACTATTAACAATTGTGGCATTTTTAGCAGGAATGCAAAATTATCACGCTAGCTCAGCTTCAGAAATATTAATGGTAAATGGTTTCTTTATAGTACCATATGCCATTGCGGCCATTTTATTCAGGGATGCAGCAAGAAAATTGAAATCTAAAAACTAAAATACTACTTATACAGAGCCCTCATTTAATGAGGGCTTTTTTATGCTCCAGATTGTTCGCCTTTTTTTAAATCTTCAATTTTTTTACGAAATTCAGTTGCTTTATCGCCAACATCAGATTTCGGATCATAGTATTTAATTTCTAAGATATCAGCAGGTAAATAATGCCCAGATTCTGTAAGTACATTCAATACATTTAGCATAGCCTGGTTCATAATCTTATTCGCGGGAACTTTGGTGTCAAAAGTATTTATCCAGAACAAACATTTTACATTAACCGTGGAGGTTGCAAACATATCGATTTGAGCTATTGGCTTTCTACCATCTAGGTTTAATACATTTGGTGTTTCGCTAAGGGTTTTTTCTATCAACTCTAATCCTTGGGATAAATCATCACCATAATCTAAACCAATCACAAATTCTTTGCGCAAATAACCATCTATGGTATAGTTTCTTAATGGATTTTTTAAAATTATAGCATTAGGAATAAATACATCCTGCCCATCGAACGTCTTTAGCATGGTTTGCCTTAAACTCATGTTTTGAACAACTCCTTGAATATCGTTAACTTCAATCCAACTACCTTCAATAAATGGTGGATCGAAAGCTATTATTACGCCTGCCAAAAAATTTTCAAATATATCCTTAAGCGCAAAACCAACAATAAACGTGGTGAGCCCGGCAGCTCCCAATATTGAACCACTGATTTCCCCCAAGCCTAGAATATACATGGCCCACATTACACCAATTAAAAAAACAGTAAGCCATACAACTTTCCCAAAGAAATCTGCTACCAGAACTTGTTTTGATTCTGCCCGTTTCCTAAGGATACGCTCCAAACGTATTTCTGCAAATTTTGCCAAGAAAAAAAACACCAATAAAACGACTATGGCGGTTACCAAAACTGGCAGAAAGGCCACAAATTGATCCCAACTAGAAAAAATCTTAAGAAAGGCGTGGTCTTTCAATTCGATAACACCATTAGATTCAGGAACAGTTATGGTTTCCATATAAGAATTTATTTATTAGGTCTTCATTGGTATAAGGTCTAAAGATATAAACCTAAATTTAATTGAATTACCCGATAAACTTCAAATTAGAAAATCTTTAAACCTATTGAAACAAAGTGTCCATAACATTATTTTTAAAATTGTAAAAACATTTCAAACCTCTAAATAATAAACCATGCAAAAACCGAATGAACGATTGGCAGGTCAAACTTGTATAATAACTGGGGCAAATTCGGGAATCGGTGAAGCGGTAGCACATGCCATTGGTATGGAGGGCGCTAATGTCGTAGTAAATTACCGCTCACGTCCTGAAGAAGCTGAAGAAATTGCCCATAATATTAGTCAACATAGTAAATGTGGAGATGCAATAGCCATACGTTGCGATGTCAGCAACGAAAATGAGGTATTGGCCATGTTTAAAAAAACCATTGATCATTTTGGTACTGTTGATATCTGTATTCCAAACGCTGGGCTTCAAAAGGATGCTCCATTACATGAAATGTCCCTTAAAGATTGGCAATATGTAATAGATGTAAATTTAACTGGACAATTTTTGTGCGCTCGTGAAGCAATTCGTGAATTTATCCGACGAGGAATGCGACCAGAAATTTCAAAATCCCTTGGGAAAATTATTCATATGAGTTCAGTGCACGAGATAATTCCATGGGCTGGACATGCAAACTATGCAGCTTCTAAGGGAGCCATTGTTATGTTGATGGAAAGTATTTGCCAAGAATATGCCCCTATGAAGGTTAGATGCAATAGCATAGCGCCAGGCGCAATTAAAACCAAAATTAACACTGAGGCTTGGGAATCTCAAGAATCACTAAATAAATTGATGAAATTAATTCCATACAAACGAATAGGAGTTCCAGAGGATATTGGAAGCACAGCTGCTTGGCTTGCAAGCGATGAGTCTGAATATATTAATGGAACAACCATCTTTGTTGATGGAGGAATGACATGCTATCCAGGATTCACCCAGAATGGATAAAAATATAGTCATCTAGGACCTGGGAAAGTTCTAAAGGATGTTTACCTTTCTAAATTAAAAACCTGTAACGATGAGTAATATTGATAATGATCCAAGGTTTTGGTGGTACAATACTCGGTATGGAAGAATTCTATCCATTATCGCCGCAATTATTGTTGTTGTGACATTAGCAATTTGGGTTTTCAATAATTATTAAATTACCCTAAAGTCTCAATAACCTTTAATGCTCGATCTATTTCTTCCTTAGAATTGTAGATATGTACAGAATGCCTTAATAGCTCCCCTCCTATACTTCGAGGTTGAAGACGTTCTCTTTCCCATAGCGTTTTTTGTAATTCTGGACCGCTCAATCCTTTAACCGAATAGGTCGTAATACCAGCCGCCATATTTTCATTGATGGAAGAGTGAATGGTGACATGTGGAATATCCTTTAACCCATTTCTTAGGTACATTCCTAATTCTTTTATACGTCCCAACCATCGATTTTCCCCAATGGTGTTATAGAAATCAACCGCCGCATCATAACCTGTTATTTGATAAGGACTTCCCGTACCATTCTGCATTAGCCTAAAACCATGGTCATCATGATTATCCCAGTTATAACTAGCCAGAGTTGACCAGATAGATCCTACGACCTGTTTATTAACATAAAGCAAGCCACTTCCTGGAGGTGCCAACAACCACTTATGCAAACTTGAATAATAGGCATCGCATCCTATCTCCTTTACATCAACCTTTACATGCCCTACACATTGCGCACCATCAAGCACAGTAAATATTCCGCGCTTTCTTGCCTCAGCACAAATTTCCTTAACAGGCATTAAAGTTCCATACCCAGAGATTATATGTGGTACAGCAATTACTTTAGTTTTTGAATTAGCTTCCTTAAAAATAGCATCTATTATTTGTTGAGGATCATTGGCTGGCTCAGGCATTATAGCCTGTTTATAAATGCAGCCCTTTCGTTTTGCCAATAACTGCCAAACCCCAAAACCTCCTCCATGTTCTTGATTGGTATTTATGATTTCATCGCCTTCTTTAAGGTCTAAGCCATTCCCAACAAAGTTCATCCCAATTGTAGCATTTTGGGTAATGGAAAGTTCTTTGAAATCAGCATTAACTATTGTCCCCAACTTTTTACGTAATTCCTCATAAGGAAAGTAACCACTTAAAAGTTCTGGGCCTGAACCATTTTTATAATCAATTGTTGCTGCTTCCGTATTGTAGTACATCATATGATGCATCATTTTATCCAAAACATATCCAGGGGTTGGACCCATAGTACCATTATTAAAATAGGTTTGCCCCTCTTTTAAAGGAAATTGTTTTCTCACCATGTTCCAATAAGAATCCCCCTCAAACCGTTCATTTTTCAATGGCTCAATAGACCAATTTTTCTGAGGGTCGAATTTAATAAAGGGTAATGCCATAGAGGCCAAAGAACTATTTTTAAGGAAATTTCTACGACTTGTCATATTTACAGAAAATTGTTAGGTACATAAATTTATACATTTTAGGTATCCTTCTCCTACTGTTATTCAAGAAAACTAAGCATTTGTCTATTTTTGTAAACACAAATTTCCTAACTATGAGTGAAGAAACTACCTCTTGCCCAAAATGCGATTCTCCATACCCTTACCCAAGCGGTTTGCTTATGATTTGTCCAGAATGTGGTTACGAGTGGAATCCAAAGGAACAATCAGAAGCTTCTATAGGCTTAGTGGTTTTAGATGCGAATGGTAATAAATTAACTGATGGAGATAGTGTTACTGTAATAAAGGATCTTCCTGTAAAAGGGGCTTCTAAACCAATAAAAGCAGGAACGAAGGTTAAGAATATCAAATTGGTTGAAGGCGACCATAATATCGACTGTAAAATTGAAGGTTTCGGTTCTATGGCATTAAAGTCTGAATTTGTAAAAAAAGCCTAATTTTTTAGACAATTTTATTAAACCTAAGCTCATAATTGATTTTTAAAAATTTAGATAATAAATTCCTACCTTGGTATTAATAAATATTAAAAAATCACACTAATGAATTTTAAATTGAAAACATCTTTGATGATTCTCCTTTCCTTGGGAAGTGGCGGAGTATTTGCTCAAAATCCCTCAAGAGAATTGTCTGGCTTGGTTAACATGAGAGCGGCATATCTAGACCAAGAAATGAAGGACAAAGGGTACACTTTTGTGAAAGGGGACAAAAGTGATACTGACAGTTACACCTATTATTGGAACAACAGAAGTAAAAAATGTGTTACTGCAAGAACCAATAATGGCACCGTAAAATCCATAGTTGAAACTTCAGCCATTGATTGTGGCAAGTCGGATTCAAATTCTAACAACGGAAATAATGGAAACAATGGTAATTGGCGTAATGACACTGAAAGCCAAGCATACCAAAGAGGATATTCCGATGGGAGAAGTAACAAAACCAGATTTGACCGGTACGGTTCACAAATCCAAATGAATGCTTATTCCAGAGGATATAACGATGGCAGAGAAGGTAAAAGAAGAGATCCGTATTATTCTAACAACAGCAATAATTCAGGGGGAGGAAATAATCGCCCACGTGAGGTTAAATGGAGAGATTTGGGAGGCTGGTTGGCAACTTCAGCTTATGATGAATTACAAGCCCGTGGATTTAGGCAAGTTAAAGACCATCAACAAGGAGGAAAAACTTATAGAGTGTGGTACCATAATAGGACCAAACAATGTATAAAGACCGTAAGTGAAAATAAAAATATTAAGGAGATTCTAGAATCAGATAGTTGTGACTAAATTAAACAACCTTATAAAATAAAAAATAAAGGATTGTGGTTTCACAATCCTTTATTTTTTCAATTAATTAACTGGTTTTCAAAGTAATATTTATTGTTTTTAATCGTGGTTTTATGAATTTTAAGGCCATACACCGAATAATATCCCCCCTTGTCCTATAGTCAATTATCAAAAGTTATTTAAGATTAATTTAATGAGTATAATCCCAAATTAAACTTACTACTATGGATACCAATATGTCTCTTTTCAACCAAATCAATAGCCTAGCCTATTGGTTTTTATTTCAAACCAATTATAAGAGTTCTGTAATTTTTGATGCTGACAAGGATTGTTTCTTCGTAACAATTAAAAAGAGCGGAAAACCTTTATACTCTCATCGAATTAGTGATTTTAGTAAACGAAAAACACGTCTTTTACAATTTGAATTAGTTGCTATAGCTAATAGTTTACTTCATATAAAGCAAACTATCAGGCAAAAACCACAAATGGCTTAGTTTAAAATTTTTGAAATATTCATCCAATATTTCGGGCGTACTTAGATGACATAAATCATACGATTTATAGGATACATATCGTAACATTATTGATTAAATCCTAAAATCCATGAAACGGCTCGACATAAAACTCAGCCTTGTAATTATTTCCTCTTTTTTACTGATGAGCTGGGTGGCAAAAAAAACCTACTATTATTATGTGCCAACAGATATAGATGATTTTTTTATGCCAGGTTCGCAACCACTAGAATCTGGCGTATTTGATTCTCCAAACCAATGCGATAATTGCCATGGTGGATATGATAATGCTACGGAACCTGCATTTAATTGGAGGGGTAGCATGATGGCCCATAGTATGAGAGATCCCTTATTTCAAGCATCACTAAGCATTGCAAATCAAGATGCGTTAGATTCAGGCGATTTATGCTTAAGGTGTCATACCCCAACCGGTTGGTTAGAAAATCGGTCAACACCAACTGACGGCTCTGCTTTAATAAAAAATGATTTAGACGGCGTTCAATGCCATTTCTGTCATAAATTAATTGACCCATTAAGTAATAGACCGGAAGATTTAAATTATTTAAACACTATCAACAATATACCCACTGTATACGGTAATGGTATGTTTGTTGCAGATTCAGACAATAATTCCAAAAGAGGTCCTTTTAATGATGCCTCGGCCAATCACCCAACTATTTATTCGAGTTTTCATTCTGAATCCGAAATGTGTGCAACATGTCATGATGTAAGCAATCCAGCCTTCACTAAAACTCCTAACGGTAGCTATAAACCCAATGACCTAAATACTCCTTCAGACACCTTTGAAACTTATGAGATGTTCCCAATAGAAAGAACTTATAGTGAATGGAAAATGAGTGCCTATAATTCTCCTAACGGTATTCCATCAAATGCTTTTGGAGGGAATAAACAAAATGTTAGGTCTTGCCAAGATTGTCATATGCAAGATGTAAGTGGTTATGGCTGTAATAAAAGTTTCGCGCCATTTAGATCAAATCTCCCATTACATGATTTAACAGGCGGCAATACATTTGTCCCATTATTGGTAAAAAGCCTTTATCCTAATGATGTTGATCATGCCGCCATAGATGCGGGAATTATTCGGGCGGAATACATGTTGAAAAATGCCGCAACCATGAACCTAAATGTTGAAAAATCTGAAAGTGGTTATGATGTTGAAGTAAATATTATAAATGAAACAGGACATAAACTGCCTTCTGGCTATCCTGAGGGCAGAAGGATGTGGATCAACCTACAAGCTTTTGATATAAACAATAATCTTATATACGAATCTGGATCCTATGACACCAGCTCAGCCCAATTACAATTAGAGGGAACTAAAATTTATGAAGCCAAACTCGGTATGGATGAGGAAATTTCAAACATTGCTAACGCGAATGGAAATGGGAATTATACCCCAGGAGAATCATTTCATTTTGTTCTGAATAATACGGTTGTTAAAGACAATCGAATTCCACCCAGAGGATTTACAAATGTCGGATTCGAATCTGTACAAGCCGCCCCAGTAGGGTATAGTTATGAAGATGGTGAATATTATGACCAAACAGATTATCAATTACCCGAGGAAAGCTATAAAATATTAGTAAAATTATACTACCAGACTGTATCCAAGGAATATATTGAATTCTTGAGGGACAACAATACCACCAATAATACTGGTCAACAAATCTATGATTTATGGACTGCTTTTGGAAAATCAACCCCCGTAATAATGCAGGAAAAAGAATTTTACACAGATGTTCTTTCAATTTCTGACAATGAGGCTAATAACAACTTGACAGTAAAATTATACCCCAATCCAACCCAAGAGTTAATTCATATCAAAGTCACCAATAATCTAGACCAGATAAAGGGTTATGAAATTACAGATATAAACGGCAAAAAGATTAAAACACAGTTAATTCCAAAAAGTCAAACTGAAATTGCAATAGAAACAAAAGGCATTTCCTCAGGTCTTTATTTTATTAAGATTAACCTAACGAACACATCAATTATAAAACAATTTTTGATTCGTTAACTATTTACCAATTAAGGATAATTGTTAATCTCTATTATATAACCATCGGGATCTTTTAAAAACGTCTGTCTCACACCATCCGGCCTCGTTTGAATTTCATATTCTTTAAATGAACCCAAAAGTCCATAAACCAATCCGTGCTGTTTTAGATGATTCAAAAAACCCTCAAAATTGGATGGCGTTATTGCAAAATGATTAAAAGTGGATGGATTAATTTTCACACCTTCTACCTCTCCCACATGCAGTTCTAAATTACCTCCCAATGATATAAACATTTGATTTTCAGGCAGCCAAGGGATTTTCTTATCCTTTAATTTTAAGATTTCAGTGTAAAACTTCTTGCTTTCTTTAAAATTACTTACCACAAGGGTAACATGTTGAAATTTTATATTAGATTGAAACCCATCGTCAACAATATTATTATTGCTTTCATTAAGTTTAGTATTCAAACTAAATATTAGAATTATCAATAATGAAATTGACAATGTAATTTTAACGGAATAACCAAACATGAACTTCTAGTTTTTAACTTCAATTGCATCCATTGGTTCCTCAAAGGCAATAAATAAGGTGCAGGGACCTTTGTCTCCACATTTGGCTATATGAGGTTTTTTGGCAGGCCCATAGGCATAAGTTCCTGGTTTTAGCACGGTGGGTTTTTCTCCATCATACGTCACTGTCATTTCTCCTGTAAGCAAAATCATCCGTTCTGCAGAGGTATGCCAATGTTTTGCAATAGTAACATTTGCAGGAACCTTGTACAGAATGTCGAAATTACCTTTGGAAGGGTCACCGTTAAGAACGGTTACCGCACAACCTTCTGGCATAAATGGAGGACAATCCATCCATTCCATAGTTTTTGAAGCGGTTTTAGTGTCTATTGCTACTGAATTTTGTGACTGAATTGTGGATGTGTTGGATAAGGTGAAAAGAACAAAAGCTGCTAAAACGATTTTAATTTTAGGATAATACATAATAATAGAATATTTGGTTAGAAAAATTATTTTAACCAAAAACATAATTTACGTTAGCTTAACAGAATTGGGATTCTAGGGAAATTAACCTATGCTAATAACAGTTAGGAGGTAGAGAATTGTTTTAATTTACAAAAAATTAAATTAATCGATTTTTGAATCCGACTAACATTGTTAGTATACACGATAAACTTTGTGGGTTTGAATGATTATCATTGATTCTTAAACCCAAAAAAATTATGAAAACACTCGAAGAACCAATGATAAAAAAAGAGACCCCAACTGATTATGAAATTCATCCGCTTATAAAGCAGCGCTGGAGCCCAAGGGCCTTTTCAGAAAACCCTATTTCCGAGAAAGAATTAAAACAATTATTTGAAGCAGGTAGATGGGCCGCTAGCAGTAATAATTTCCAGCCATGGAGGATAATTTATGGTATTAAGGGCACGGACGTCTATAATCGGATATTTAAATGTTTAGACGAATTTAATCAAGGTTGGAACAAAACCACTCAAGTTTTATTACTGGGAGCCTTTAAGAAAACTAATAAAAAAGGAAAAGAGAATTTTCATGCCCTCCATGATTTAGGTCAATTTATGGCTAACCTTTCCATACAAGCACAATCGATGGGCATTGCTATCCATCAAATGGCCGGAGTTGATTTTAAAATGGCGATTAAAGAATTTGAATTCCCCGAGGATTATCATGTGGCTACTGCAGTAGCCATTGGGTATTATGGAGGTGATATTGAAACCTTACCAGAAGATTTGCAGGAAAAAGAATTGCAAAAAGAGCGAAAACGAAAACCTCAGGAGGAATTTATTTTCAATGGAAATTTTAAGGAATAATTAAAAAAAAATGAAAAAAGGCCAAACATTTCAGTTTGGCCTTTTTTATAGAACTCATTTTAATTTATTGGCTCCCCGTGAATATCCAATTCTACAACTGGTTTGCCTAATTTTTTGATTTCCTCAAATTGGGTAGCCTTGTCTCCTACTACGACATAGATCATATCAGGCTCTTGCAAATATTTTGAAATTACCCTTTTAAACTCGGGCAAATCCATCCCTATTAAAATCTGTTGCTCCTTTTCAACATAATCGTTGCTCTTGTTAAATTTGCTCAATTTGCGCAACATTCCAAGTTTACTTCCTAAAGATTCATAAGCCCTAGTATTTTCTTTAAGAATTTTATTTTTGGTCAATTCAACTTCATTTTCTCCAAAATCATTCGCATAATTTGAAATCATATTTTCAATGATTTGCAGGGATGCTAAAGTAGCGTTTGCTCGCACACTGGTTTGGGTATAGAATTGCCCAACATCCAACATTTCTGTAACTCCAGAAGTGGCTCCGTAGGTATATCCTTTTTCAATTCTTAGGGTCTGAAATAATTTTCCACTAGAACCACCTCCCAAAATCTCATTTGCAAACTTTAATTTATCCAAATCAGGATTGGATGCCTTAAGGGTTAATTTTCCTAGTAAAATAACAGATTGCTTAGCGTCTGGAACATCAATAAAATATAAATTACCTGCTATTCCTTCTGGATTTATTGTTTGTTCAGGAAGTTGGTTTGCTTCATTCTTCCAACTATCTGATAAATTTTTAAATGTATTTAATACTGTGATTTTATTAACAGCTCCAACCACATTTAGATTAGCATTCACTGGTGAAAGCAATTTGTAATATGCTTTTAAATCTGAGAGTGTAATATTTTCGGCTGTTTCCAAATCTCCCGATCCTGAAACTCCGTAAACATGATTGTTGCCATATAGCAACTTTCCATATGCCAGTGAAGCTATTGAACTAGGGTTTGCCTCTCTTCCTTTTAGATTTGTTTTTAAAGCCAACTTAAGACGCTCGTATTCCTGTTCATCCCATCTAGGTTGCAATAGGATTTCTTCAACAATCTTAATTGTTGGTACAAAATTTTTGCTTAAACATGATCCATTAATCCTTAATTCTTCACTAGACGAAGAAATACCGATTCTTGCGCCTAATAAACCGATGGCCTCTTCTAATTCTGCCGGAGTTTTGGTAGCCGTACCCTGCATCATCAAATCACTAAGAAGTGAAGCAACACCCGTCTTACCTGCAGGATCTAACAGTTGTCCACCTGGAATGGATAATTCAAATTGCACTAAAGGTATTTCACGATTTTCAATACCATATACTTTAATTCCATTTGCTAATTCACCCATATAAATATCTGGTGATTTAAATAATGGGGTCTCACCAAAAGATGGTTCGCTTCTATCATACTTACTTGGTGTTTTTTCATACACCGCTTCTTCACCTTGAGATACCTCTTCATTTTCAACATTTTGCTTCACTTCCTCGATCCAAACTTCTGCTAATTTTGCACCATCTACCATTAATTCCAATTCACCTTTAGGCACCACACTTGTCATTACATAGTGCTTATTTTTAATATATTTATTATATACCCTCATAATGTCTTCAGCTGAAACTGAATTCATAAGCTTGGCACGTTTTGTTATAAACCCAGGGTCTCCTCCAAACTCATTATCTTGAACCAATTGAAACGCCTTATTCAAGACTGTACTGATACCTTGGTACAATTGGGTCTCCATTTCAGCTTTTATACGTTTTAAATCATTTTCGTCAACACCTTCCTTTTCAAATTTTCTTAATCCTTCTTCAATGGCCAACTTTACATTATTCAAATTTACGTTTGCATTAGCTCTAACCCTGAAGGTAAATTCACCTGCCAATTCACTGCTATTCTGATATGAACCAACATTTGGAGTTAGTTTTTTTTCTTCAACCAAAACTTTATATAAAGGGGCTTTTTTGCTTCCGCTTAATAAGTTCCCTAAAATTTGAAGTGCATAACTGTCCTCATTGTATTCTTCAACGGTCGGATAAACCATTCTAAATTCTGGTAACTTGGCGAAGTTATCTTCAAAAAATAAATTCTTTGTTTCAGTCAACGAAACGGGCATTGGCGCTAAAGGTTTAACTTCTGGTCCACTTGGAATCTCTCCAAACCATTGTTCTACCAGCTTTTTAGTCTTCTCTATATCTATGTCTCCCGCAATTACTAGAGAGGCATTTGCGGCTCCATAATACTCATGATAAAACTCTTTTACATCATCTAATGTTGCAGCTTGTAAATCTGGAAGCTGACCAATTACCGTCCAACTATATGGATGTCCTTCAGGGTATAAATTTTTTCTTATTATTTCATCTGTATAACCATATGGCGAATTATCTACACGTTGTCGCTTCTCATTTTTAACCACTTGTTTTTCGCGTTCAAGAGCTTCTTTAGTAACGGTATTAATCATGTAACCAAATCGATCTGAATCTATCCATAAAATTTTTTCAAATGCATCTTTTGGGACAACTTCATAATATACGGTTCCATCGGTCCAAGTACCTCCATTACGCGTTCCTCCCCATTCAGGAATCATTTTACGATTGGCTCCCCTTGGAACATTCTCAGAGTCATTAAAACTCATATGTTCGAAAAAGTGTGCAAAACCCGTTTTCCCAGGTTTTTCACGGTTAGAACCTACATGCATCATTGTTGCTACTGCAACAATTGGGTCACTATGGTCTTCGTGCAATATAACCTCTAGTCCATTGGACAAGGTGAATTTCTCGTAATCGATAGAAAATTCTTGTTCTTGTGCGTTGGAGATTAAACTATTTGCAGTAAACATGACAACTAATAATAAAAGTGATTTCTTATTCATAATTGAATGATAACTAGATTTATTTATGGATGTTAAAAATAAAGATTCCCCCTATAAAATACAGCTCATAGAAATGTTAAATACTGAATAAATGGACTGTATATTATTGCTGAATGTGAATTATTTATTAAATCTTTAACCTCAACAAAATGGATAGCCATTATTATTTAAACTATTCGTAATTTTAAGATATTAATTCACTAAAAACATATCATGAAAAGAAATGCATCAGCACACTGGGAAGGAAATGGTAAAAACGGAAAAGGACATTTAACTACTCAAAGTTCGGTATTAGATAAAACACAATACTCCTTTACTTCTCGTTTTGAGCAAGGAATTGGAACGAATCCTGAAGAATTGATTGCTGCAGCACATGCAGGTTGTTTTACCATGAAACTAGCTTTTATTCTTCAAGAAGCAGGATATACAGCAGATTCTTTAGATACAACCTGTGAGGTGTCATTGGAAGATGGCTCAATTAAAACAAGTAAGTTACATGTTACAGGAAGCATACCAAATTTAGATGAGGAAACATTTAAAGGTATGGTTAAAGATGCTGAAGAAAATTGCCCTATTTCTCAATCACTTACGGCAACCACAACAGCAAGCTACACACTCAATTAAATAAAATACATAATAAATAAAAGGTCAGTTTTTAGCTGACCTTTTTAGCTTTTAGGGGTACGAGGTGCACCCAACCTATTCCTAGAAGTATTGATGAAATAAACTCCAGTTAATAATACCAAAGCCGCTATAATAGATTGAAGAGTTATTTTCTCGCCTAAAAAATACCACCCTAAAAATAGGGCAATAATAGGATTAACATACGTGTTAGTTGAGACCTTTTCTGGTGAAACTTGCTTTAATAAAAAATTGAAAGCTGTAAAAGCAGCAATACTTCCAAAGATGATAAGGATAACCATCGCCCAAATAACATCTGATCCCCATTGTGATAATGGCACCCATTTTTCTCCAAAAACAATACTAAAAAAGACCAATAGCAAACCGCCTGTTACCATTTGATACCCTGTATTAACAAAGAAATTTTTAGGCAATTCAGCCTTTCCAACAAATATGCTTCCGTAGGCCCAACTTAACATACATGCCAAGATCATCAAAATTCCTGTTAAGGCATTTTCTTGTAAGACAATTTCTTTTTGACTCACCAATAAAAACATACCTATTACCCCCAAGAAAATTCCCAATAATGACATTCTTCTAATTTTCTTGCCCTGCAATGCCCACATCATTAAAAGGACAACCAAAGGCTGAGCTGCAATTTCCAATGCAGCAAATCCACTATCAACATATTTTAATGCCCATACCACCACTCCATTTCCAAAGGTTAAAAAGAAAAAACCTGCCAAGACGGTATTCTTGAATTGCCGCTTACTGATTTTTAAACTTATCCCACTGAAAAAGGCAATCACAAAAATTAGGAGACCCGCTGTTACAAATCGAATTGATGCTAGCATAAATGGATCTAACTTGGCAACTGATATCTTGTTTAGCAGATAAGTGGAGCCCCAAATCACGTAAATAGCGAAAAAGGCGAGTATAATCAAAGCTGTTGGAGAGGGTTTTTTCATCGGCATGATTTCAAGAGTCAAAACAACGTAAATTTCCTGAAATCACCTCAATAGAAAAACATTTTCTTCAACAGCCTTATTAACTAATTAATCTTTAGTCTGTAGTCCTTTGGCGGTACGGTCTTGCATGGATGGCGGAGGGGTTTTTATCGGGGGATTTGCCATTACTAGCTTAAGTACCTCCGATACCACCCTTTCTATTTGCGGATCCTTTCCTTCCATTAACAAATTAGGATCATCCCAAACTTCAATGTCAGGTCGCACTCCAACACCCTCATCAAACCATTCTCCATTATTAAGATATAAACGAGCGCCAGGAACCGTAATACCACCCCCGTCAATTAATTCATGACCTGTTGCTGGTCCAACAAGAATTCCAACGGTACGCTCCCCTACTATCGGTCCAGCGTCTAATTCCCTGAAAGCCCAAGGTAAGGCATCACCACCTGAACCGGCCCAACCGTTAATTAACATTCCCTTCGGACCAGTGTTTACCCTTTGTGGGGCGGTAATATGTTCTCCATGACGCCAGTATAAATTATAAATAGAAGGACGCAACATAAGTTCCATAAATCGATCTGCCAATTGGCCCCCACCATTAAAGCGTTCATCGATTATGAAGCCTTGTTTATCCAACTGAGCATAATACATCTTCACCAATTCTAATTGCCCGCGACTAGATGTGTTGGACATGTATACGTAGCCTAATTTACCATCAGATAATTTTTCCACCATTTGTCGGTTGTCTTCAATCCATGATAAATACCTAAGGTTCTGTTCTTCACCTTGATTTAACAACTTTACAATAACTTCCTTTGCTTCAGAAATTTTTCCAGATTTAGAAACCTGTAGTGCCACAGTCTGTCCAGCCAAACCATCGAAGGCGGCATATGGATCTAATTTAGTATCTAGTGGTATGCCGTTAACAGAATGAATGTAATCTCCTGAACTAACTTCAATACCAGGCCTATCAAAAGGTGAACGGACTTCGGTATCCCAAGGTGCAGGTTTAATAATTTCTTCAATTGCATAACCTTTTGAATCCACTTTCCAGTTTATTCCTAAATATCCGGTTTGGATAAAATTAACTTGTTCATTATCTCCACCTCGGGTATATGTATGTCCAGCGCTTAGTTCAGCCTGCATATTGGATTGAATATTTGAAACATCCCATCGGGTTCTTGCATCTTCAATTAATTTTCCATACCGTTCTCTCATCTCATCCCAATCTACTTGCTGCATATCTTTATCATAAAAAAAGTCGCGATAACGTCTCCAAGTATCGTTAAATATTTCTCTCCATTCCTCTTTCGCTACCCATTGCATTGTCAAATGTCCCGTAGGAACGGGTTCATCAATTTTTTGACCTTCGCTTGGTGAGATTATGCCTAATTTCCCTCTTGAAAAAACCAGCATGGATTTTCCATTTGCCGTCGGAATTACAGAATTTATGTTGTCCATTATTTTCTTTTCCTCCCGCTTATCAAAATCAAAATATTTTAAAGTGGAATTACCATCGAAATCTCCGACTATTGGATATTTTAAATAAATTAATTTTCCATCAACATTAAACAGATCCCCATAATTTCCTGCTGGTATTGGTAAAACGGTTAGTCTACTTTCAGCACCATTCAAATCAATTTTCAATTCTTTTTTTGTGTCTGATGAAGGAACCTCTTTTTTTGAGTCTCCTTCTTTTTCCTTAGGCTGGTCTTTAGAAATTGAAATAGTATCATTTTTAGGCGATAACGGATATTGAACATTCCTATTTAAGGCAAGGGCCACAATTTCCGTGTTGTTTGGATAAATCCAAGTGCCATCACCTAATGAACTGTAAGCGGCATTAAATGCTCTATCCGTTAAATAGAATAAAAACTCTCCTTTACTATCAAAAACTGGATTGAAATCATTATAAAATCCGCTGGTAACTTGTGTAACTTTTTTAGAATCAACATTATATAAATAAATAGCACCATTCGAATTATCTAAACTCTTAGAATAAGTAAGCCATTTAGAATCCGGCGACCAATTAAGGGTATACCCGAATCGTCCACCATGTATTATGTGGTACTTGTTTTTATCAACATCAGTAATTTTACCGCTTTCGGCATTAACTATACGTATCCTGTTTTGTTCATCTATAAAAGCCATATGTTGACTATCTGGGGACCAATGCAATTCATACCCAAAACCAGATTTAAAATCTGTAAGCCTTTTGGCAGCTTTAGTATTTTTAGAATCCTGGAGATAGATTTGAAACTCCCCTCCTTTATCACTCCAATATGCTATGTGCCTACCGTCAGGAGACCAAGCGGCATTACGATCATAAGCTCCGCTAGAATGGGTTAAATTGATTGTTACCCCTTCTTTTGCAGGAATATTAAACAATTCACCTCTAGCCTCTACAACAAGTCGATTTCCATCTGGTGAAGGAGTAGCACCTCTCAATTGGTCAGAAACGTTCTTAAGTTGAGGCATTTCCAAAGACAAATCGGAAACAACCTTTACCTCAATTTTTTTAGGATCATTAGCGTTTTTTGTTTTTACATATAGATCTCCACCAGATTCAAAAACCAAATCATCATTATGGACAGCAAAATAAGTTATATCAAAATCCTCAATGGAAGTAAGTGGAGTTGTGACTTTAGTTTGAGTGTTATATTGGTAAATATTCCTTCTATAATTGGCACCAACGTCAGACAAATAGTAAATGTTATTTCCTGACCATGTTGGTTTACCATCATTTGCATGATCTGTTGTTATACGATCAACTTTGGAAGTTTTAAAATCATAAACCAAAATATCTGAAGTCAATCCACCTCGGTAACGCTTAAATGGATAGTTTTCAGTGATTTTTGTGATATATACCAATTTGCTCCCGTCTGAATTGAATTTGGCCAACTCCCCATAAGGAATATCTAATTTTGTTGGTAATCCACCATTAACATCCAACATAAAAAATTCATTTACTCTAGGCGTTTTTGCTTCTCTACGTGATGCTATCATTAATGATTTACCGTCTGGATGCCAATCTAACATTCTGTCCGGAAAAGAGGCATAGGTTAATCTTTTTGGAATCCCTCCTTCAACAGGCATTACATAAATATCCATATTGCCATTATAACTTGCGGAATATGCAATTTCAGAACCATCAGGAGAAAATCGAGGATCTGACTCTTCTCCTTGAGAATGTGTTAATTGAATCGCCTGTCCGCCAGAACGCGGCATTATCCATATATCACCTCCGTAAACAAAAGCAATTTTGTCTTTAGACATATCTAGGTAACGCATTAATTTGGCGTCAATTTGGGAATAAGAAAGTGAGGTGACCGAAAGAAAAATGGTCACTAAGAATACAGAAATTTTCATATAAGATTGTGTTTTTGATTGGTAAATGCGAACTGCATCCCTTAAAGATATTAAAATGATCTCTATAGAATGAATATTTGTTAGACGCTAATACTAATCAAAAAGTTACGAGGAATAATTGAAGATTTTAATGAGCAGGAATTTGCTGACTTAGGCAATGTAGAGTACCAAAGCCCCAAATTAAATCGATAGCACTTATTCCTATAATTTCCCGATTTGGGAAACATTCAGCCAAAATATTCAAAGCTATACGGTCATTGCTATCATTAAATACGGGTACAAGCACCGAATTATTAATAATCAAGAAATTAGCATAACTAGCCGGAAGGGTTACCTCATCAAATATAATAGGTTTGGGCATTGGAAGTGTGACAATCCTTGGTTTCTCTCCATCCTCCAAAAAGGAAGATTGCAAACGAGTTAAATTGTCTTGCAACGCTTCATAATTTGGACTATTCTTATCATTTTCAATAACAGTGACAATAGTGGAATCATTTACAAAGCGACACAAATCATCTATGTGTCCATGGGTATCATCGCCAATAATACCATTACCAACCCAAATAGTATTAGAAATACCCAAATACTCCTTAAATATAGCTTCATAATCCTGTTTTGTAAAACCAGGATTTCTCACTTGTGTTTTTTGATCTAAAAGGCATTCTTCAGAAGTAATTAAGGTTCCCTTTCCATTTACTTCAATCGCCCCTCCCTCTAGAACAACAGCTTTCCCTTTATAAACTACTTGAGTAAGAGGTAATTTTAAAAGATCTGAAACCTTAGAGGGGACGTGTTTGTCTAATTTGTAATTTGAATATTTAGCCCAACCATTAAAATTGAAATTCAATGCCTCTAATCCATTTTCACCATGAACGATTATAGGTCCAGAATCACGCATCCAACTTCTATTAGTCCTATGAACAATAAATTTAATTCTCTCTAAATCGACTGAGGCAGTCGTCAATAAGTCTGCAACTTTAGATTTAAGGTTTTCATCCGACACCATTAAATAAACTGTCTCGTGATGACTTATTTTTTTAATAAATTCAACAAAAGCCCATTGAATTGCATGATATTTTCCTGGCCAATCGTTACCATTATGGGGAAAGCATAACAGTATGCCTTGTTGTTTTTCCCATTCCGCTGGAAATCTTCGCATTAAATTATATTATTTATCAATGGCACGCTTTGTTAAATCTTGAAATGCATCTATCCGTCTATCTCGGAAAAATGGCCAATTTTGACGTACATTTTCCTGAAGATCTAAATCAACTTCGGCAATTAATATTTCTTCCTTATCGTGTGATGCCTGAGCAAGAATCTCTCCTTGGGGTCCAGCAATAAACGAAGCTCCCCAAAATTCAATTCCATTAGTATCTGGTAAATATTTTTCTAATCCAATCCTATTTGCAGCTGCAACATAAACTCCATTGGCAACCGCATGTCCTTTCATTACATTCATCCAAGCCCCATATTGATTTGTGCCGTATTGCTCTTTTTCTTGGGGGTGCCAACCAATGGCTGTTGGATAAAATAGAACTTCAGATCCCTTTAATGCTGTGAGTCTTGCAGCTTCTGGATACCATTGATCCCAACAAATTAAGGTACCAATATTCCCTTTTTTTGTTGAATTGTTCCTAAAGCCTAAATCACCAGGAGTAAAATAAAATTTCTCATAAAAATGAGGGTCATCTGGAATATGCATCTTTCTATACAATCCGGCTTCACTACCATCTGTATCTATTATGTAGGCAGAATTATGATAAATACCGGCCATACGTTTTTCGAAAAATGGAACAATTATAACAACGCCCAATTCTTTGGCAAGGGCACTAAACGCTTGGAATGATGTACTATAAAGTGGTTCAGCTAATGAAAAATTCTCTGTGTCTTCACTTTGGCAAAAATAATGGCTGCTATAAAGTTCTGGTAAACAGATTACTTCAGCCCCCTTTTCGGCAGCCTTTCTAACCCAATCCATACATTTTTTAAGATTGTTATCTGGCGTATTATTCAAATTTAATTGGACAACAGCTATTTTGTAGTTTTTCATGTTAACTATGCATTTCGTAATGCAAAAATACATATTTCTATATCGAAATGTTGAGCTCTAATACTAACAACCTTAACGTAACTACCAATAAAAAAAGCCCAAGTTATCCTTGGGCTTTTTACGAATTAGAAAAATTCTAATTCAATGTAGCTTTTAGTGCAGCTTGTGCGCTTGCCACTCTCGCTATTGGAACTCGGTAGGGAGAACAGCTTACGTAATCCATACCATTGTTGTAGCAGAATGCAACTGATGAGGGCTCTCCTCCATGTTCACCACAAATACCAACTTTTAAATTTGGTTTAGTACTTCTACCTCTTGTTATACCAATATGCACCAATTGACCTACACCTTCCTGATCTAAAACTTCAAATGGATCATTTTTAAGAATTCCTTTTTCAAGATAATCTGGCAAAAACTTACCTGCATCATCTCTGGAATAACCATAGGTCATTTGTGTAAGATCGTTGGTGCCGAATGAGAAGAAATCTGCACGTTCAGCTATCTTATCAGCTATTAAAGTCGCTCTTGGAACCTCTATCATAGTACCAACAGAGAAATCAATTTTATCTTGTCTTTCTTCGAAGACAGTTTCAGCTGTCTCCCTAATGACGTTTTCTTGAAATACAAATTCATCGAAAGTTCCAACCAAAGGAATCATTATTTCTGGCTTAGCTTCTATACCTTCTTTTTTGAGATTTAGCGCAGCTTCAATTATGGCCCTAGTTTGCATTTCAGTAATTTCAGGGTAAGTGGTACCTAAACGGCATCCTCTATGGCCCAACATCGGGTTGAACTCTTCCAATTCAGATACTTTCACCTTAACAGAATCTAAGGAAATATGCATTTCATCTGCTAATTCCTTGAGAGTTGCCAATTGGTGAGGCACAAATTCATGCAATGGTGGGTCTAGTAAACGAATGGTTACTGGCAATCCTTGCATTGCTTTAAAAATACCTTCAAAGTCTTCCCTTTGCATAGGTAACAATTTAGCTAATGCCAATTTCCTTCCTTTCACTGTATCTGCTAGGATCATTTCTCGCATAGCCTTGATTCGGTCCACTTCAAAGAACATGTGCTCAGTTCTAGTTAAACCTATACCTTCAGCACCAAAATTCTTAGCAATTGACGCATCTTTTGGAGTGTCGGCATTCGTTCTAACTTTCATAGTAGCAAACTTATCAGCTAATTCCATGATATCACCAAATTCACCTGTCAATTCTGGTTCTTTGGTAGCTACTTTACCATCTATAATATTTCCTGTTGAACCATTTAAAGAAATCCAATCTCCTTCGTGATATTCTTTCCCATCAACAAACATGCTACGATCTTTGTAGTCAATTTTCAAAGCACCGGCCCCTGATACGCAGCATTTACCTATTCCTCTTGCAACAACTGCTGCGTGGGATGTCATACCTCCCCTAGCAGTTAAAATACCTTTGGCCAAATTCATCCCTTCTAAATCCTCAGGAGATGTTTCTATCCTCACAAGGATACTGTTTTTATATTTTGCAACCTCGTCAGCGAAGAATACAATTTGACCAGTAGCCGCACCTGGAGATGCAGGTAAGCCTTGAGCAATTATATGTGCATCCTTAAGCGCGTTAGGATCGAAAACTGGGTGTAATAATTCATCTAATTTGTTAGGATCTATTCTCAATAACGCCTCTTCTTCTGAAATTAATCCCTCTTTAATAAGATCTATGGCAATTTTAACCATTGCAGCACCAGTACGTTTACCATTCCTTGTTTGAAGAATCCAAAGTTTGCCTTCTTGAATGGTAAACTCCATGTCCTGCATGTCTTTATAATGCTCTTCTAGTAATTGCTGATATTCATTCAACTCATCAAAAATTTCTGGCATCAATTCCTCCAATGAAGGATAGTTATTTATTCTCAATTTTTCTGTAACCTGTGCCAAATCTGCCCATCTCTGAGAACCTAATTTGGTAACTTGTTGAGGTGTTCTAACCCCAGCAACCACATCTTCTCCCTGTGCGTTTATAAGATATTCACCATTAAACACATCCTCACCTGTCCCTGCATCTCGCGTAAAGCAAACACCAGTTCCAGAATTCAATCCCATATTGCCAAATACCATGGCTTGGACATTTACAGCAGTACCCCAATCGGCAGGATATCCATGCATATTTCTGTAGTAAATGGCACGTTTTCCATTCCAACTATCAAAAACAGCAATTATAGCCATCCATAATTGATCCCAAGGGTTTGATGGAAATTCTTTTCCTAACCGGTGGTAAACCGCTTTTTTGAAGTCGAATACCAAATCTTTCAGATCTTGGACAGTAAATTCCGTATCTAATTGAATACCTCTCTTTTCCTTGAGATTTTCAATGATTTCTTCAAATGGATCAATATCAGTTTTAGATTTAGGTTTCATTCCTAAAACTACTCCACCATACATCTGTACAAACCGTCTGTAACTATCCCAAGCAAAGCGTTCATTGTTGGTCTTTTTGGCCAAACCAGCTACAACTTTATCATTTAAACCAAGGTTTAAAACAGTATCCATCATACCCGGCATAGAAACCCTAGCGCCAGAACGGACAGATAACAACAAGGGATTTTCGCTATCGCCGAATTTGGCCTTCATAATTTTCTCTACGCTAAGAACTGCCTTTTCAACCTCTTTTTTGATATTAGCTAAAACAATTCCTTTGCCTAAAGCATTGTATTCTGTGCAAACTTCTGTTGTAATGGTAAAGCCTGGAGGAACAGGAATGCCTATTGCGCTCATTTCGGCTAGATTGGCACCTTTACCCCCCAAGAGATTTTTCATTTTGCTATTACCTTCGGCCTTTTTATTGCCGAATGTGTAGACTCTTTTCTTTATTTTTTCTACTACTTCCATGGTAATTTAATTTGTTTGAATCTTGTATGAATTACAGATTAAAATTACTGCGTATATACAAGTCAAAACATGATTAAAATCACCTTTATCAGCTCCTTAAATTTTCATTTTCAAGGATTAGTAGATAAAAAAAATCCGGGCTCTTAAGCCCGGAATCAATATTTTATTATTGGTGGGTATTATTCCTTAATGCCCTCTAAATCTAGAATAAATGCATACATTAAGGCAAAACGCTTAAAACGTTCAAATCTTCCAGATGCACCACCATGACCAGATTCCATGTCAGTATATAAATAAAGTTGGTTATCATCGGTTTTAAGTTCCCTTAATTTAGCTGTCCATTTAGCAGGTTCCCAATATTGAACCTGACTATCCCAATAACCTGTGGTAATTAACATGTTCGGATAATCTTTTGCCTCCACATTATCATAGGGCGAATAGGACAGCATATACCGATAATAGTTTTCATCTTTTGGGTTACCCCATTCATCAAATTCAAAAGTCGTTAATGGGATTGTTTCATCTAACATGGTTGAAACCACATCTACAAATGGTACAGCGGCTATTATTCCATTCCATAAACCTGGAGCCATATTAATCACAGCCCCCATGAGCAAGCCTCCTGCACTTCCACCATAGGCATATAAATGATCTGAACTCGTGTAATTTTTGTCAACCAAATACCTACCCACATCAATGAAATCGGTAAAGGTGTTTTTCTTTTTCAACAATTTTCCATCTTCATACCACTTTCGTCCCATCTCTTGTCCACCACGTATGTGTGCTATGGCGTAAATAAAGCCTCGATCTAATAAACTGAGAATGGTAGAATTGAAGGAAGCATTCTGACTACTTCCGTATGAACCATAACCATATAATAATAATGGTGTTGTTGAGGAAGGATTAGTTGAGTTTTTATAAACAATTGATACAGGAACTTTGGTTCCGTCTCTCACTTCAGCAAAAACACGTTCAACCTTATAATTATCTGATGAAAAATTAGGATCCATAACCTCATCTTGCTTCAACAAGGTTTGCTCCTTTGTTTTCATATTATAATCATAAATGCTGTTAGGTGTAGTAAAGGAAGAATACCCGTACCGAAGCAAGTCGGTGTCAAACTCTGGATTAGCGCTAATGTAAGCCGAATAGGTAGGATCTTTGAATGGGAGATAATAATCTCCTCCAGACCATTTCATAACTCTAATCTGTCTTAAACCTGCCTCGCGTTCTTGAACAACCAAAAAATCCTTAAAAAGTTCAACATTTTCAATAAATACATCCTCCCGGTGAGGTATAACATCTGACCAATTAGATAATCCTGGGGCTTTTACAGGTGCTTTTACCAGCTTAAAATTCGTCGCTTTATTATTTGTAACTAGGTAAAAACTATCACCATAATGATCACCTCTGTAAATTAGATTTCTTTCCCTAGGTTGAATAATTTCAAATTCACCATCTGGGGTATCTGCATCTAGATACCTCATCTCTGTACTTAAGGTTTGAAAACTTCCAATAAATATGTAATCTTTTGATTTGGATTTTGATACCCAAGTACTAAATTCTTCATCGGTTTCTTCAAAAACTAATTTATCCTCACTTTGGAGAGTGCCTAATTTATGTTTAAACACCTTGTTTGAACGCAAAGTTTGAAGATCCTTAGAAGTATAAAAAAATGTTTTGTTATCATTTGCCCAAACCCCACTGCCTGTAGTATTACCTATTACATCTTTATAAATATCACCGGTTTCTAGATTTTTCACATATAAATCATACCGTCTTCGAGAAACGGTATCCACTCCAAAAATGAGAAGATTATTATTTGGACTTACCGAAAGGTTTGAAATTGAAAAATACTTTTTCCCTTTTGCCATTTCAGGTCCATTCAATAAAATTTCTTCTTTAGAATTAATGCCTGCTTTTTTTCTGCAATAAAGCGGATAATTCTTTCCTTTTTCATAACGGGTATAATATGAATAACCATTTTCTGTGACAGGTACCGAGGCATCATCTTCTTTAATTCTACCTGTTATTTCATTGTAAAGTGTTTCCCTTAGGTCTGGTAAATGATTTAATTCAAGATTTAGATATGCATTTTCCTCCTTGAGATAGGCCAATACATCTTCTGTTTGTGAATCTGGATTACTAGCATTTTTCTGTTCGTCAGACAAGCGCATCCAAAAATAATTATCGATTCGAGAATCACCATGAATTGTCAGGGTTTCTGGAATCTTTTTGGCTTTAGGTGGTGTAGTTGTGTTTGTGTTTTGACTTAATGAAACATTAAACAAAACTGTACAGCTAAGAATGGTAATAAATGTTCTCATTTTAATTGGATCAAATTCTTTAAATATAAAGATAAACTAATATCAATATCCTTTCATAATTAGTGGTATTGGGTTAATAACTTTAAACTAAACTTAATAGTTTGGAGCTTTAATATTGATTAATTTTCGCGGATAATATTTGATACTTAAATGCCGAAACCACATATGAAATTCAGGATAAAATCTAATTGGCTTTTCTTATTTTTTACAATCTCTTTAATAATTAGCTTTTCATGCTGTCAATCACAAAAAGAGCCAGAAGACCTGCCAATTTTCATTGAAGAGACCACCGAATTTCAAAACCCTGCCTTAAAACCATTTTATCATGGCGTTGCATCTGGAGATCCATTGACTAATGCGGTGGTAATTTGGACACGTGTTACCCCAGAAGAAAAAGTAAACGAAATTAAAGTGAGTTGGGAATTTGCAGAGGATAAAGAGTTTGAAATGGTTCTGGAAAAAGGTGTTTTTGTTACAGATAGTTTACAGGATTACACAGTAAAGATTAACGTTGATGAACTAGATCCAAACACATATTATTATTACAGATTTAAAGCCTTAAATGGAATTTCTACTGTAGGCCGCACTAAAACTGCTCCCATAGAAAATGCAAATTTAAAATTTGCCGTTGCAAGTTGCAGTAATCTTCAGTGGGGTTATTTCAATGCCTATCAAGGAATTGCCAAGGAAGATTCCCTTGATGCCGTAATTCATCTTGGGGATTACATTTATGAACACGGTGAAGGAGTTTATGCTGATACTTCTTTAGAACGTAAGCATGTGCCTAAGCATGAAATTGTAAGCTTAGGTGATTATCGAACGCGGTACTCACAATACAGGCTAGATTCAGATCTACAAGCTGCACATGCAGAGCATCCTTTTATAGCAATTTGGGATGATCACGAAATAACCAACAATGCCTATATGGATGGGGCTCAAAACCATCAGGATGAAGAAGGAGACTATAAAACGAGAACTGAAATCGCCAAAAAAGTATATTACGAATGGATGCCAATTAGGGAATCGGAGCATCTTTATAGAGAACTAAATTTTGGAGAAATGGCCGATTTGTTCATGTTGGATGAGCGGCTTGATGGACGCACTAAGCAAGTCGACAGTATTAACGATCCCACCATAGGGAATGAAGATCGACATATATTGGGAGAAAACCAGATGAAATGGCTAGAGGGTTCCTTAATAAATTCTAAAGCTAAATGGAAAATAATTGGCAACCAGGTAATTTTTTCTTATCAGGATTGGGGCTATCCAAACTTTAAGCTTAATACTGATGGTTGGGACGGCTACCCAGTAGAGCAGGCTAATTTAACTGAATTTCTGCGTTCAAATAACTTAGAGAATGTGATATTCATAACAGGTGACACTCATTCCTCATGGGCATTTGAAGTCACTAACGATCCCTTCAATTCTTATGACACCAATACTTCGGAAGGTGCGATAGCAATAGAATTCGGTGTTACTAGTATTACATCCGCCAATAGTGATGAAGGTAACCCCAAGGAAAATGTTATCAACCATGAGAAAACAATTGTCGGAGGTAAAATCAACCCTCATCTTAAATACGCTAATATGCGAGACCATGGTTACTTATTGCTTGAACTATCAGACAGCTTGGCTACCGGCAGCTTTAAAATGGTTGAGACCGTTAAGGAACGTAAGGATAGCATGTTTACGGACAAGGTAATATCAGTTAAAAACGGTGAACACAAATTAAATCAAATACAATAATCATTAATTATTTACTGAATTAAAATGAGAATTTTCATTGATATGGATGAGGTAATAGCAGATACCTATGGAGCTCATTTAGATTGGTATAACCGTGAATTTGAAGAAAGTCTAACGCGACTAGAATGTCACGGAAAAGAAGTGATGCATGCTGTACCTGAAGACCGTAAGCAAAGCATAAGAAATCATTGCACTACCAAAGGATTTTTTAGAGATCTAACACCAATTAAATATAGTCAGAAGGTTTTAAAGGATCTTGCAATTAAGCATGAGGTTTATATTGCGTCGGCAGCCATGCAATTCCCAAATTCTTTGGAAGAAAAAAGTCAGTGGTTAGATGAATTTTTTCCATTTATCCCATGGCAAAACAGAATTCTTTGTGGACACAAGCATGTGCTTAATGGAGATGTACTTATCGATGATAGAGCTTTAAATCTTCATCAGTTTAATGGAAGAAAGTTATTGTTTAGCTCGCCACACAACCTTCATGAAACTGATTTTGAACGGGTTGATAATTGGCTAGAAGTGGAGAAATTACTTCTTTAATAATGTTTGCCTGGTATTTTTTTGGAGGAAATCATATAAATTAATACTCTTATTCTATTACCCTTATTTTGTTTACAAAATTACACTTCCTTGGATTATTTTACCGTTGCCAAAGGTTGAATTTCCGGTTTGATTTTAAGGTAGAGCTTATATTGTAAATTTGTTAGAATATTACCCATATCCATAGATTCTTGTTTCTGGAGAATAAATAATTGATCTAACATCTCCTTGCCAGAATAATTTTCTTTGACCTTTTCTGATTTAATTAAAAATTCCTCAACTTTTTTCTCAAACAGTGTAATCTGTTTGCCATCCAATGCCAACTGCCTATTGTATTCTTTGGTTAACTCGAAAGCTTTCTTCTCGAGTTCTGGAGCATCACGCTGAAGCATAGGGTCTTGAGCGTGTATAGTTAAAGAAATTATTGATAAGATAATCGTAAATAATGGTTTCATAATTTAATTTCTAATGTGTTCCTTCTTAAAATATGAAATGACAAACTAAACTTTTATAAGATATCGTTAAACCTCCTTTATAATGGCACAATTTTATTAATTGCATTAAAGTGAAATTGATTTAAGCGCAAAATGTGCTTTCATATTCCTAAATTTGAACAAGGCAAAGAATTCAAAATTGCATCTTCAAGAATTTAAGTTTTCAAAATATTACTTATGCTATTAGCTGTATACTACCTCTTAGTAATTATAGCCATAGGCGGAACGATTTTACCACGTTTTAATGACCAGCATTGGTTTTTTAGGGTGTGGGATTTTGGTAAGGTGCAACTAACAATTTTACAAACCATATTGTTTGTAATCGCATTAATTTTTCTTGAATTCAAAACTCCTCTTTCTATTGCCTTTACCATTTGTTTGGTAGTGTGCATTATTTATAATACAACTATTTTAATTAGGTATACAACCCTTTATAAAGTAAGGAGGCCAGCTGCATATTCTAAACGGTCCAAAAGTATTTCTCTTCTTTCAGTAAATGTATACCAGTTTAATTCTGAATATCAAAGGTTGATAGATTTGGTTAGAAAGATAAAACCAGACATATTCCTAACCATGGAGTCTAATAAAGACTGGGAGAATGCCTTAAATGTATTAGATAGTGAATTCAAACATTCACGAAAAATTGCCCAGGAAAATACTTATGGAATGCATTTTTATACCAATTTAGAAGTATCAGACATCAAAACCAATTATTTCGTTGCGGACGATTTGCCTAGTGTCGAAACCATTTTACATACCAAAGATGGCTATGAATTCGTGTTTTTTGGAGTACATCCACCTCCTCCTAGTCCTACGGAGGAAGAAACATCCAAGGAAAGGGACGGTGAATTAATGTGCATTTCAAAGGAGGTGAGGAAATTGGACAAAACTGTTGTTGTTGCGGGAGATTTCAACAATGTAGCTTGGGCGCGAACCTCTTTATTATTCAAACGAACATCTGATATGTTAGACCCTAGAATTGGTAGAGGGTTTGTTTCCACATTTCATGCAGATTATTGGTTTCTCCGATTTCCAATAGACTTATTCTTTCACACAAAAGATGTTTATATTGAAGAATTTAAAACATTAGAACATGTTGGCTCAGATCATTTGCCGTTATACTGTAAATTTTACATCGGTGATAAAGCCAGTGAACCAGATACTGTAGATGAATTTGATAAAGAGCAACCTGGAGATTTGGAGGAGGCTGAAGAACTTATTAAGGAAGGCAAAAAAGAACAAAGCAACAGACCTATCGTTGCCAAGCCTTAATTTATTTTAAGCGGAGGTTTCATCTTTCTGAGTTAATCCCAATCTCTTCTCCCGTTGGCGCTTAATTACATGATAGGTTAAATAGGCAAACTCAATTCCTACAAAAATTACTCTGTATTTAGATTTTTTTGAAGCAGCGCCTAAAATTCCTAAAATAGTAGATGTTCTCATAGAATCAAAGATAAAAAATATAACGTTTAAGGTTTGCTTGTATGAATCGTATATTAATGCATTTCGCTATTCTTTCTTTGCCCCATTAGATTTAGGCTTAATCGGACTTTTACTCAACAAGAGACCAATTGGCTTCAATTGTGGAATATTTGAACATATTACGGTGAATATCCCAGCAACAGGTACTGCTATAACCATCCCTAATATTCCCCAAATAAAGTTTGAGGCGATTACCACCAAAATGACAAAGAACGGATGAAGATCCACCTTGTCCCCAACAACATAAGGCTCTAGAACATAATTTTCTATAAACTGACTAACAGTAAAAGTTATGACGATTCCAACCAATACATTGGTATCTCCAGTGGTTAAAAATCCCAGGGTTAATGCGATACATACTGCAATTATATTTCCTAAATAGGGAATCAATGTGAGGGTTGCTGCCAACAGACTCACCAAAATAAAATAACTGACACCAGAAAGACCTAAGCCAATTGAATAAAGAACAAATAGAAGCCCTATCATTAATAGTTTACCTTGGAGGTATTTTGGAGCCACTTGTATAGATTCATCTATAATAGTATTTATTTTTTTTGATCTTGATTCATCGAATATTAATAGCACAAAATCCTTGAACATCCTTCTATATCTCAGAATAAAGAATACATAAATAAAGGTTAATAAAAAATTACCCAGAATCCCCATCATGGAAGAAACCATCGACTGTGTTTTCTGCAAAACACTTGAAAAACTTGATTTGAAAAAAGAAGTTATTTTTGCCTCCATGTTTTCAAAAGAACTACCCATAGGTAGATTAGATGTGGCAAATTGTTCAAGTTGATCAATCTTCGGTGCCATAGCCTCCTTTATTTGGGGCCAATCATCTGAAAATAATTTTAATTGGTATATAATTAGATAAGCAAATATCAAAGAGATGAGTAATATGATAAAGGTACTTAGTAAAGAACTTACTCCTCTACTCATTATTTTTTCAAAACGTTTAGCCATTGGTAAAACAACAAAACTCAAAATGATAGCGATAACTAATGGGGCTAAAAAGAGTTTGGCTTTAATTAATCCCCAAATGGTAAAAAATACTCCTAGCAGTGCTAGAACGGACAGAACGAAATACTTTTGATTTTTTGTCAAAATAGAGCAATTATTTAATCAAGGATTAATAAAACTAAAAAGTGTACAACAACAAACTTAACTTTATTCAATTAAATCTTATCTCCAAATTTTAAGTTTTCATAAAACTTTCATTTTTTTTCAGTTTCTCTATTCAGCAATCAAACCTTTAATTATCAATATCATATATTTTCATAATTTCACATAAATGCCGTTAAACAAACGTTAAATGCCAGAGAGTTTTCATGCAATATAATCCATAGCCAGAGGTGGGTCGTATATAGAACTGAACTATAAAACTTAAAATCAGATTATGAAAAGACTATCAATACTTGCAATGGTTGCTGTTTTCTTTTTTTCCTGTGTGTCAAAAAAGAAATATGTTGCTTTAGAACAACAAAACGGAGAGCTTAGAAGTGAACTTCAAAAAACTCAGGTAGAAAAAGAAGATCTTGAAAAGAAATTTGATATTATTCAAGCCCGAGTTGATGCCTATAATACCAAAATAAATTCCCTTACAGAAGAAAATGATGCCAAATTGGTTACCGTGGATAACGTTGCCGTTATCTCTAACGATACCAAAAAAGCAATGAGGGAAACTCTAAAAAATGTAGACCAAGCAAAATTGGCTGAAGCCAAGACGTTAAAAGATTCAATGGATATTGCAGTTGCATATAATTTACAAAAATCTATGGATACAAGTGAATTATCTGAAGATGAGGATATTGATATAAATATAGATGAGACGGTCGTAATGATCTCAATATCAGATAAAATGCTATTTAATACTGCCAGTTATAAGGTAAGCAATAAGGCTAACGATATACTTCAAAAATTAGCTAATGTAATTAATTCTGAACCAAGTGTTGAAGTAATGGTTGAAGGTCATACAGATTCTAGAAGTATTAGAACTGAAAAAATTGCTGACAACTGGGATCTAAGCGTCTTGAGAGCAACATCTGTTGTAAGAAAGTTACAAGATGATTATGGTGTTGCCCCAGAAAAGCTTATTGCAGCTGGACGTGGAAGTTTTTCTCCTCTAGTTGAAAATGATAATAGAGATAATATGGCGAAAAACAGAAGAACAAGAATCGTAATTCTCCCAAATATTAATAAATTTTTCGCTCTTATGAGCAATAATGGGCAGACTGCTCAAGCTGAGATGAGCGAAAATGCAGTTGACAATTAATAGTGATATTATATTGAATTAGGAAAGCGCACCTTTTTAGGTGCGTTTTTTATTGGTAAAATTTTCCCTCCTTTCCGTTCGGTTGTATTTTTGCATTCCAAAATTTAACATCCGAAAAATCAATGATTAATATTTTTAAGATAGTAGCATTTTTAGAAGGGATTAGCTATATATTACTTCTTTTTATTGCTGTACCCATAAAGTATTTGGCCGAAGATCCGTCTTATGTTAAGATGCTAGGTATGCCGCACGGTATTTTATTTATTATTTATATTATAATGGCACTTTACCTAAGCGTAAACTTAAGTCTTAGCAAAAAAAAACGAAATGGACTTTTATGGGCATCCATAATTCCGTTCGCCACGTTGTTTATCAATAAACGCTACTTAAATTAAGTACTATGGCTTTTAATGAACATTATTTTAAGGACCTATTTTTTTCATGGGGAATGAGTGAAACTTTGGCCATTTATTTAAATATGGCTTCACTTCTATTTATCCTTATTATTGTTTTAATAATTGCAGATTTTGTCACTCGAAAAATTTTAGTTAATGCTTTCGCTAGGTTTGCTAAAAACTCCGATACCAAAATCGATGACTATCTTGTACAACATAAGACTCCGCGAAATATTGCACATTTAGTACCTCTAGCAATAACCATTCAATTTTTCCCGATAGTTTTTGTCGATTTCCCACAATTTGAAAGACCGGTGGAACTCTTCTTAAAATTACTTGGCATTCTGCTAGTTATTTGGATTATTCGAAGTCTTCTGAAAACCTTTGAAACGTTCTTCAAAACCTTACCAAGATTGAAGGACAAACCAATAGATAGCTACATACAGGTAGTAATGCTTTTTGTATGGGTGATTGGTTTGGCCTTTGCTTTCGCAATCCTTACAAACATTTCGATACTGACGTTTTTTACGACCTTAGGTGCAGCTTCTGCTATACTTCTATTAATATTTAAGGATACCATCCTAGGTTTTGTAGCCAGTATTCAAGTTGCAATAAATGATACGGTAAGAATTGGGGATTGGATAACTATGGATAAATATGGTGCCGACGGGGATGTTATTGAGATTAACCTGTCTACAGTCCAGGTTCAAAATTTTGATAAGACCATTACCAACATACCAACCTATGCACTCATTAGCGATTCCTTTAAAAACTGGAGAGGAATGTCAAACTCTGGGGGAAGACGTATTAAAAGATCTATCTTGATAAGACCGAGCAGCATTAAATACCTTACTAATGATGAGGTTGAAGAATTAAAACAAATTCAGCTAATTTCCGATTACTTGAATACTAGAGAAAAAGAAATAGAACAGTTTAACGAGAATAACAATATTGACAAGAGTTTACCTATTAATGGTAGAAACCTTACCAATTTTGGAGTATTTAGAAAATATATACAAGAATTTATTGAAAATCATCCAGCCATTAAAAAGGATATGACCATTATGACCAGGCAATTGGCACCATCATCTCATGGTATTCCTTTGGAAATTTATGCTTTTAGCAGTGACCAACGATGGGAAAATTATGAATACATTATGGCTGATATTTTTGATCATATTTTGGCAGCCATTCCTTATTTCAAATTGAAAGTCTACGAATTAGATTTTCAACCTAATGAATAAAAAGATGCGGTAAAAATTACCGCATCTTTTTATTTAATACTTATTATTTAATCAACTCTGTTTTTAGCTTCTTTTTTCAAGTCCTCATTGGCAACAATAGCCAACTCTACCCTTCTATTGGATGCCCTACCTTCAGCAGTGCTATTATCACCTTTTGGCTGACTTTCACCATACCATTTTGTTGTTAACCTGCCGGATGAAATACCGTGTGACGACAAATAAGAAGACACAGACTCTGCTCTTCTTTTAGAAAGCCCCATATTATATTCATCAGCACCTACGCTATCTGTGTGACCTTCAATTAAAATATTAGAATCTGGATATTCTTTAAATATGCCCACTAATTTGTCTAAAGTAGCTGCGGAAGTAGCATTTATATTAGACTTGTCTGTGGCAAAATGAACCCCACTATCTTCACCGAAAGTAACATTGATACCTTCACCTACCCTTGTAACTTCAGCTCCAGGTATTTCTTCGGTAATTCTTTCAGCCTGTCTGTCCATCCGGTCACCAATGTAGGCTCCTGCAGCACCACCAACCGCGGCACCAATAATAGCGCCGAGAACGGTGTTTCCGCCCTTACCTACATTGTTACCAATAACTCCACCTAAAACGGCGCCACTTGTAGCACCTATTACAGCACCTTTTTGTTTATTATTGGAATTTTCTACCGCTTTACATCCTACTATTAGAATGAAAGTCACAACCATAATTGCTATATATTGTATAATTTTTTTCATCACTTATTATTTATTGAGTTAATCTAGAAAAATTCAAAACGATTTTAATTGGACTACCATCTACATCGGCAGTTTCTGTAATCGTTAAAGTATTTGCATCTAGATATCGCAAATCCATTTTATAACCAACATTCTTTTGAATGTCTTTGTTCTTTTCATCAACGAATTTCATTGTGAATTCGTAATTTCCTGTGTCCTTACCTATTTCATTTGCTGCCCACCTAATATTTCTTACCCCTGTAGGACAATCGGAATTAAGAATTTCATAAGTACCAGTACTGTTGTTCGATCTAAAAAACCATTTGCTACCCTCGAAGCATTGCGCCGAGGTATCATTGAACAGAGTACTTGCAAAATTACCTGTTGCTTCATAGTCTACCGTATTAAGTATCCATGTCCCATCAATTGTATTTCGGGCTTGTCGCTCAGTCTTAGAGAGTGAACAAGCCATAAGTAAACTGAAAATGGCCACGATTGATAAAAATTTAAAATATTTCATAGTTTCACATTTGTGTTAATTATTACAAGATATACGCCAATGCATTGGCACGAGATGTTAAATCTTTAAAAACGAAATTATAATGAATGTTAAGTCATAATATTAAATAATTGATTCTCAACTTAATCTATCTTTAACAAATTCCACTTTATTTTTGCCGTGTGGTGTTGGTTCACCACTTTTATTTAGATTAACCATAACAATATTGTCGACCAATAATATGGTTTCCCTTGTCATTTTATTCCTGGCCTCGCATCTCAGTGTAAGTGATGTCGTTCCAAATTTTACCACCTCTATTCCTAATTCTACTATATCCCCTTGTTTGGCGGAACTTTTGAAATTAATTTCGGACATATACTTGGTAACGACCCTAGAATTTTCTAATTGAATTATAGTATAAAGTGCCGCCTCCTCATCAATCCAGGCCAATAATCGACCACCAAATAAAGTTCCGTTAGGATTTAAGTCTTCAGGCTTTACCCATTTGCGGGTATGAAATCGCATAAATATTCTTTTATGAAAACATAAAATTACGGAATAACTGAGTTTAAAATAACTTGGTCAGGCCTAATTTTAATGCATTTCAGCATATTGTTGATAAACCCGTTAACAATATAAATTCATTTTAATGCCATCCTTTTTCTTAATGAGTAACTTTAGTAAAACTCAACACAATTATGTGCGAAAGATCACAAAACCTACTTAATCTAAGACCTACGATTTCAGCCGCTAAGGTTTATGACAATATGAGCGATGCTGAGCGTTTCCAGAACTTAACTTTACGACCAGTAATTAAATTTCAACAAGATTTGTTGGTTGCGGCATTTAAAAATTATATCATGAAACACAAAAATGTGTTTTACGATTTATCACTTCCCAAAAAGCTAGATTACATTGAGAATGCCATTCATAAAGACATGAAATTCAGAAACTCTTTAAAAGGAATGGTTATTGGGCAGTTTACCGCTGAAGAATATGATATTTATATTCAAGATTCATGTGCTCTAAATAAGCGGATGATGAGCTTAGTCAAGGATCGCCTAGTTGATCATATTCAGTTGTTAGCATTTAAGGTTGCTTAATTAATTAGCGATTCCCCATTAAGATTAGTTGTTAGGACCTCGCTCATATAATCAAAATATGGTCTTATAGCTTTAAAGTGGTCTAAAATGACATTTTCAAAATTCTTGTCTAAGACTTCCTTATCCTTAAATTGTTTTGTAAATATAAATTGCTTTTTTCTAATTAGATCAATTGCTGGGTGATTACCATCGAAATCTCTTGGTGATGATTTTAATTCTTCGCCTTTTAATTCTCCCCATAAATTTGAAATTCCTTTATTGGCGATAATTTCCCGCATCGGGGTATCGTCTATTTCAAATTCTTTTCTAATTCTGAACAAATCTTCTTTTGAAGGATCCCAAAATCCTGTAGCAAGAAATGAGTTTGATGGCTCAAGGTGTACATAGTATCCTCCTCTTAACTCTGGTTTTTGTCTATTAAAAGAGCTTGAAAAATGAGTTTTATATGGAAGCTTATTAGCTGAAAATCGTACATCTCTATAAATCCGGAACATTTTATAGCTATCAACCTGGTCAAACTTGTTCAACCCATCATATATTGATTTGAAAAATTGATTTGCCTCTTTTTTCAGTTTTTCAAACCTCTTTTTATTGGCATTGAACCAATCCCTATCGTTATTGGCCTTTAATTCGGATAAAAACAAAAATATGTCTTGTGAAATCATATTTAAAGATAATAAAAAAGGCCTCCAAACAGAGACCTTCCTATTATAGTTTATAGTGTTTATTACTGGCTTTTATATTCCTTCACAACCATCTTATTCTTCATTGGATCATAATATTCAACAACAAAACTACCATCCTTATTGAAATAACCAATTCCGTTATGTCCATCCGATTCAATTAGATAGAACCTGCTAACCGAAGTTAACCTAGCTTTACCAAATGGGTTATCATTTGCTGTCGCCTTATCATTAGACATCTGGAAACCATACTCGCTCGGTTCAAACTTGTAGGTTTTATTGTTATAGGTATAATACTTTTCTGTATGTTGTTCGTCATAAAATGGATCATCATCTAAATCGAACACAGTAATTGTGGTTATTTTTTTAGGAGTCTGAACCTGGTCTTGGTTAATTGGGTGGTTAGGATTCTTAACCGTTCTTACTTCCTGTTCTTCTTTTGTTTTAACCTGCATTTTGGTCTCAATAGTATCTTTTTCGGACTTAACTCGAATCACCTTTGTTTTAGTCTCTTCTTTCTTATCTACAGGGGATTTTTGACCGTATACTGAAATACCCATAAGGGCAATTAATAATATCATTAAATTTTTCATAATCTACTCTTTAGTTAAACATTAATATGGCTTATCTCCTAAACCAATTTTAACATTTCAAAAGTAAGATCAGATGAAAATAGGCCTTTGTTCAAACAAAAAGAATGTTATCGCAAATGATGGAACAACCTTATTCGGTAGAATTTGGACTAACGGTATATGTGGTTAATTCATTACTAAAATCTATAGTGCGTATTGGGAATGGTATATTTATGTCATTTTCCCTAAAGGCCTTTCTTATTGCCATTATAGCTCTACTCTTAGCTCCTAAGGCTTCTTTAGCATTTTTTCCCTTAAACCAAAATCTACATATAAAGTTTATTGAACTTTCACCAAACTCTGTATAAAAGAATTCAACTTCCTCTTTAGATTCTTCTTTAAACTCTTCCTTTATTGTTGACATTGTAATGGATTTTACCATTTCAAGGTCAGATTCATAACCAACACCACAACTAACAGACAATCGCATATCACCATTCAAGGTGAAATTCTTTAAAGAATTTCCTATAATTACCTTATTAGGAATGATTACTATTTTATTGTCAGCCTCTTTTAGTATGAAATTTTTCAAGTTTATATCTAACACTTCTCCCGCAAAACCAGAAGTTTCAACCCAATCACCCAATCTAATTTTATCACGAAAAGATAACACCACACCAGCCACGGTATTCGAGAGAGTTTCTTGTAATGCCAAACCAATAACTAAACCCAAAACACCCGCACCGGCTAAAAGAGAAGTAAGCGCCTGGCTTAAATTTAAAATACCTAACGCAAGAAAAAGGCCCACCATAACCACAACAACAGCGGAAATTTTGGACACCATATTACTGACGGACTTTTTATGAACCCTCCTTCTTACAAGTTTTTCAACCAGTCTGCTAATGTAACCTGCTAAAATATATGCCGCGATAAGAACTAATACGGCAATAACCAGGTTTGGGATATTCTCAACAAAAGAATCCCACCAAGCATTTAACTTAGTTAATAAGGTTTCTAAAGATTTGTCTATTCGGTCTCGTAACTCTACAGCCATTTTTTTCTTCTAAAATATAATAACATTATTATGAAAATTACAGCCATTACACTTAACAACACGAAATAACCGTATCGCGTTTGAAGTTCTGGCATGTTTTCAAAATTCATCCCATAAATACCTGCAATAAAGGTTAGAGGAATAAATATTGTGGCAATAATGGTAAGCACTTTCATTATTTCATTCATCTTGTTTGAAATAATACTCATATGCATGTCCATTAAACCCCATACCATTTCCCTATAAAGATCAATAGATTCTGAAACTTGGATAATATGATCGTACAAATCTCGAATGAAATGTTGAATCTTTGGATCCATCAATGGATGTTCATTCTTTTCAAGTCTATTGATCCCTTCCCTCAATGGTAAAACTGCCCGCCTAATTTTAAGAATCTGCCTCTTCAACATCTGAATTTCATTCGCCACCTCATCCGTAGTATCCATTTCAAATATATTCGATTCCATATCCTCTATATGCTCCCCTAGAACTTCCATTACAGAAAAATAATTGTCCACAACTGCATCTAACAGAGCATATGCAAGATAAGACGCTCCATATCCTCTTATCCTTCCTTTTTTATGCTCAATTCTATCCCTTAAATTATCGAATACATCCCCATCTGATTCTTGAAAAGTAATGACATAATCATGAGATAGTATAATACTTAAATGCTCAATTATAAGTTCGTGCTCATCATTATAATATAACATTTTAACCACCATAAAAATATAGCCCTCATTTTCCTCCAACTTTGGCCGTTGATTAGTATTGGCAATGTCTTCTAGGGTTAATGGATGAATCCCATAATGTTCTCCCAATTCTTCAATTGCCTGAATATTATTTAATCCATTTAGATTAATCCAGGTTACCGTACCCTCACTATCACCACCAAAACTGTCCTCTACAGAATTACCTACATGATGATTGTAATAATTCTCATTGTATTCAATAATGTCGAAATGAGTCTTTGTAGATTCCTTTTTCCCCCTATACCGTATAGTACCTGGAGGAAGATTGGATACCTCATATTTTTTATGTCTTCTATGGAAGATTTTTAAATTGGGAAGCTTCGCTTTTTTCACAATTTTAAAAATAAGAAACTTTTAGTATTTCTTAGGCCTTTAATGCCATTTGCATTAGTTATAGTTGGTAATAAAGCAATGTTTTGAGTTTTAAGTTTTAATTATGAGATAGGGTATTGCCTATTGTTAAAATTTTTATTATTATGCGACCTTAATTGCTTATACAAAAAAATAAGATATGGGAAGACCAGCAACTAAACCTAAAAAGCTTAAAGACGGGTTTTATTTAGAAATCCGCAACAAGGGTTCTAAAACAGGCGGAGTGAAATTATATAGAGATAGTCGTGCTCAAATGTTGAGGACAATTAAGGAATACGAACGCTCTAAAGATATTGTTATTCTTGGAGAGTCAGTTAATGGAAAATGGGTTAATGAAGAACCTGTTTTACATGTTGTAAATGACTAATCTCAATTTTCCAAAATAAAAAAAACCACCTTTAAAAGGTGGTTTTTTAATTTGACTTAATACTTAAGTTGTCAGTTTTTTTGTATGGTACTTTACCAAACCATCAATCGGTCTTCTAATAAAATTACCCGCCTTAAAGCCTAATTCTTCAGCCACCTCCATAATTTCTGGTTTCGAGAAAAATGCAATACTTCCTGCAAAATGAACTGGAACTGTTTTTAATTCCTCTTTATACTGCATAATCATATTAACTGCAAACTTGCGAATGCCTTCCTTAATTAAATCTCTCACATAATCAGAATCGTGATTTAAAAACATAAATTCGGCAAAGGTGGCAAGATATGCATTGGCATTTGGCTGCTTATAAATATTATATTTTATATAGTCAGCCTCCAAATTATATTTATCTGCGAAAGCTACCTTGATAGTTTCAGGCATTTTATTGAAATAATAATCACGGATTAATTGTTTACCGTAATAATTCCCACTTGCATCATCCATTAAAATGTAGCCTAGAGATTTAACCCTCTGGTGCAAATTCTCGCCATCGTAATAGCTGCAGTTAGATCCAGTACCCATTATACAAACCACGGCAGCCTCTTCGTCATGATTCAATGTAGCCCTAACAGCGGCCATTGTATCTTCCTGAACCTCAACTTCAGCATTGACAAACATAAATTGCAACACCTGGGTTAAAAGCATCCTTGGGTTTTCAGTTCCACAACCTGCTCCATAGAAATATAAATGCGTTACATCATTACGAATTTCCATTAACTCCTCACTTTTATGAAGAATTTTGGTAAGCTTTTTTTCTTTTAATATGGCCGGATTCATACCTGGAGTACGAATTTTTTCTCGTAATTGTTTGCCTTGCATATCGACAAAAATCCAATCACATTTGGTAGAACCACTATCAACAACCAGTATCATATATCTAAAAAAATAATTCCGTAGGGATTATTCAAATGGTAAACAATAGCTACGGAATTAGTTAATAAAGTTTGTATTAAAGAGAATGAATTTTCTCTGCTAAATCCACAAGTTTGTTAGAATAGCCAAACTCATTATCGTACCAAGAAACCACCTTGAAGAATCTTTCATTCAACTCAATTGCAGCATCGGCATCGAAAATACTAGTTCTGGCATCACTAACAAAATCTTGAGAAACTACTAACTCATCGGTATAACCAAGAACCCCCTTCATAGCTCCTTCCGAAGCATCTTTCATCGCTTTTTTAATCTCATCTAAATTAGTGGCTTTCTCCGTTCTGAAAGTTAAGTCGACCACAGAAACGTCTGCAGTTGGAACTCTAAATGCCATACCAGTAAGTTTTCCGTTCAATTTAGGAATAACCTTTCCTACAGCTTTAGCAGCCCCAGTTGAAGCTGGTATAATATTTAACAATGCACTTCTTCCTCCTCTGAAATCTTTTCTAGATGGCCCATCGACCGTTAATTGGGTAGCTGTAGTGGCATGAACCGTAGTCATCAAACCTTCAACTATACCAAAGTTATCATCCAAAACTTTTGCCAAGGGCGCTAAACAGTTAGTAGTACAAGAAGCATTAGATACAATCGTGTGATCTGCAGTTAATTCTGCATCGTTTACACCCATAACAAACATAGGTGCATCCTTACTAGGAGCAGAAATAACAACTTTCTTAGCACCAGCATCAATGTGGTACTGAGCTGTATCTAAGGTTGTGAAAATACCTGTACATTCTGCAACAATATCTACACCTGCTTCATCCCATTTAAGACTTTTAGGATCTCTTTCGGCAGTAATTCTAATAGTTTTACCATCTACTACTAAATTCCCATCTTTAACCTCTATTGTTCCATCAAACCTTCCATGAACAGAGTCATATTCTAGTAGATAAGCCAAGTGATCCACATCCAACAAGTCATTTATTGCTACCACATCCACATCTGGTCGTTTTACTGTAGCTCTGAAAACAATTCGACCAATTCGGCCAAATCCGTTAATACCTAATTTTAAATTTGCCATAATAGTTGTTTAATTATTGTTAAGTGGTCATTATTTCAGACACACGTAAAAGTTCTAAGTTAATATCAGATTTTCCTTTGACAGCCTTCGTTAAAGGCGTTAATGCAATTTTATCGTTAATAAGTCCGACCATGAAATCTGTTTTCCCCTCTAAAAGACTTTCAACAGCTTTAACACCCATTCTACTTGCCAACACCCGATCAAAACATGATGGAGAACCTCCTCTTTGCATATGGCCAAGTACAGATACGCGAACCTCGTATTCAGACATGTGGCTTTCCACGTAATCTTTCAGTTCAAAAACATTTTTACCTATCTTATCACCTTCTGCAACCACAACAATACTTGAAGACTTTCCAGAACTTTTGCTGCGACGCAAAGACTCTAATAAACGGTCAAGACCTAAATCTTCCTCAGGAATTAATATTTCCTCCGCTCCTGCACCAACACCCGCATTTAAAGCTATGTGGCCTACATCCCTACCCATTACCTCAATAAAGAATAATCGGTTATGTGAACTTGCAGTATCACGAATTTTATCAATTACTTCTACAACCGTATTTAAAGCAGTATCATAACCTAAGGTATGTGAGGTGCCAAAAATATCATTGTCTATTGTACCTGGGATACCCATTACTGGAAAGTCAAATTCTTGACTAAAAATCATTGCACCAGTAAAAGTTCCATCGCCACCAATTGCAACAAGACCATCAATACCTGCTTTGGTAAGCTGATCAAAGGCTTTTTTTCGTCCTTCCTTTGTGCGGAACTCATCGGAACGTGCAGATTTAAGAATAGTTCCCCCTCTATTTATTATATCTTTTACACTTCGCGCATCCATTGGCACAAAGTCTCCCTCAATCATCCCTTCATATCCTCTATAAATTCCTGCACATTGAATTTTATGGTAGGCACAGGTTCTAACTACAGATCTTATGGCCGCATTCATGCCGGGAGAATCTCCACCCGAGGTAAAAACCCCCAACTTGCTTATCGTTTTCGCCATTAATTTTTTTGGTTTGGAACTTCAAAACTACTAAACATATTTAAGAATTTGCATGCTTCTAAATACAAATTAGATAGATTGAAATTACTTAATCGATTTCGTTAATAATTTCTCATTTAAGAGTGGCAAATAATGGTATTTTACTAATCGCGACGAACTCCTTGTGACTTCATTTTGATATAATCAGGAAGATTTGGATCGTCCTCTTCGGGAGTTTTGCTGTTTGTTGAAGAGTTATTTTGTTTTCTATTCTTTCCTGTAAATATGATTTGAAATAGTTCCTTGAATGTATCAAATTCAACATTATATGAGAGACCTAAACCTTGCGTATAACCTATTTCCTCTCCAAAATTTCTAATATTGTTTTCACGATTGAAAAATCTAGCGGTTAATGTACCTTCTTCATTCAGCAATACATCGATTTGAAGATCCCCCGCAATTACGCTTTGGGAAATACCTCCAATAGGGACCCCTAACTTTCCATTAAACCTAACCCTATCGCTAATTTGAGTTGATAATGTGAGACCTACCCTATCGTCAGTCGTATATTCAGCCGTCTGCTCACCCATTTGATAATTCAGACCAACTTGCAATTTACCATCTGCATCCGAAATTAAACTGTTTACCAAACTGTTTAAACGGTCTGAAATTGTACCATAAGCCTGTTGACCCAAACCTATTTCACTAGCAAAAGTTCCGCTGGCCAATAAAAACAGAGCTTGATTTTCACGTCTTTCCTTAGTGTCTAAACGATATTCTAATTCAGATTTAACGGTTGAACTAACGGTTGGAAATTCAAAAGTGAAATTGGGTTCAGGTTGTTCTAGTTGTCCCGTAAGATTTATTTCCAACTCAACCGGAATGGTCCTGTTTATTGGGTTATCTAATAATACAGATGGATTTGCATTTGTCTTATAAACAGCAGTTATATCTATTAATGCTTTTAGAGGATCACCTTCCCATCTCAGTGTTCCACCAGGTTCAACTTCAATTTTACGTTCAATGAAACCTCCGTAGGCAAAATTGTAAATACCACGATTTACAATAAAGTCACCGTACATCTTAAATCGTCCGTTTGTATTAATATTGAATAATAAGTTACCATTACCAGACCCTTGAATTGTACTACCGGAAGTTCGATCGATTAAAATTTCGATATCGGCGTTTGGCAATACAATGAGGTCAAAATTCAATTCCAAGCCCTTGATATCTGTATTAATTATGGTTTGTCCACTTAACCTAGCTTCTTTTTCTTCAGGACTTAGAAAATGAATAAAGGTGTTATCTCCATAAGATTCCAAATCATTTAAAGGAATTTTAAAGACTGTTCCTTGTGAAGTGGTACCATCAACATTAATTGTTAATTCATCCGTTGGTCCAACAATTTCTGCCGTACCCTCCATAAAAGCAGTTCCGTAATAGAGCGATTCCTCAGTATACTCGGTATTTAAAACTAAAAGTCTATCTGTTTCAATGTCGAGTCCTAATTTCCAATCAGAAAAATTGTTATGTTCAATAAATCCATTTAATATAGCTCTTGAGAAATATTCTCCATCCGTAAGTTCCACCTCCTCAAAAATAAAGCGTTGATTCCTTAAAGTAATTCGGGAATCAAAATCAAATTGGTAATCCACATTTAAATAAGGAATGGTAAGTCCGGCATTATCAATCAACAACTCTCCATCAATTGAAGGCTTTTTTAAGTCACCTGTAACAGTTAACTCACCAGAAACCAACCCTCTAATATTTGTAATAACGCCTTCACCAAGCGGAGCAAGTGGATCTAAAGTAAAATCCTCGAAGCGAACATTTAAATCTATAAAGCTTTCGGTGTTACTGACATCTAATGATCCTACCGCCTCAAGAGATTTAATATTATCATTCTGTAATGTAATATCAACATCGTAATTGGTTAAAGATTCATTTCCTATAATATTAGCATCTAAATCTCCCAGCTGAATACCATTAACGATAAGGTCCTTAACATTAACCGTTGATTCGGGCTTATAAACTCCAAATTCCTCAAATATTTTCAAGTTTCCGGTAACAATACCATTCATAGACAAACTGTCTATAGTTGGGGTAATCTTTGCTAATTGCACTTCGGAAAAAGCGACATTTATATCCTTATAGGTAGAATCCCGGGCAGTACCGAATATTGTGATCTCTTCATTCTCTTGATTAAAGACTAAATCTTGTAAAGCAAATTCTTTAAATTCTCGATCAAAAATAAGTTTATTCAACCTGTTTTTATCCTCATTAATAAACCATTGATTGCCCTTAAATACGAGGCCTGACTTTTTAAATCCAACCACAGACTTTTCATCTAGATCAATGGTATAATAAAGGCTTAAACTAAAGGTATCTTTATTGTTAGGGCCACCTTTAAAATCGGTTTCTATAAATAAAGTATCCCTCCTAGTGGCATTTATTAAATTAAATTCAGATAGATTATAAACCCCTGTGTTTAAAGAATCAATCTCAATAAAAGTGTTAAATAATGGATTTGAATTGTCGATTGTAACGTTAATATTATTTGCGAAATAATCCTTTAACTTGATTTCTGGTGATGAAAAATTAAGTTCAAATTTTGTCTCGTCTGTTTCAATCCGTCCACTCACGGTGGTATTTGGCCCAATTTCGAGATCCGGATAAAAGATCTCAACAATCTTATTGTAGATATTAAAATCGAAATTGATGTATTCTTCACGATTAATCTTATTTGGGACAAAGTTCGTATAAATACTACCCACACTATTCTCCACCAATTTACCAATGTCATATATACTAAAGGATCCATTAACGTAACCTTCAACGATATCTGGAGAATTTATGGTTATAGATCTTTCCCTATCATTAAAAACCGAGGTAATTGCAAAATCTTGGAAAAAATATTGGTCTTTAGAATTTTGATAGGTTGTATTGCTAAAATTAAGCGTTCCATAAACATCATCGATATTAGAACCCCTAAGTGCACAATCAATAAGCCCCTTAAAGATGGCAATAGAATCATTTTTGATGAAGTTGAGCTCATGTAAATCGGCATAAAACACATTTGCTGCAAAATTAAATTTCCCCTCTTTTTTAGACATATCTGCTAATCCTTCAAACCGCATTGAAAGATTAGGATCTTCTGCAATAGCTGTCCCATTGAAAACATTATTTCCAACATTACCGCTTACTACAATATCATGATAGTTATAGTTGTTAAAGGTGAGGGTAAATATCTCTCCATCTATCTTGGTGCTTAAATTTTCTGCTTTAAACCCTTTACCATCCACGTCCAAATTAAACGAGGCTTTTCCTAAACTTACATTACCAGTTAGTGCGCCCAAGTCTAATTCATCAAAAATAATATTGCCAACATAACTGGCATTATCAATTTCATTAACACGAGACAATTTAATATCACTATCTATATTGCCAATATCGGTAACAATATAAAGGTCAGCATCCACATTTGTTTTAGTGATGACTGTTGTGCCTTTCATGCTGAAATTACCCACAGTACTAAAAGCTGTTGGGAGTGCACTACCCAAAATTCCAGGCATTAAATCACGTAAATCGTAATAATTGGAAGAAAGATTAGAAATATTACCTCTTACCGAAAACCTTCCATTTTGGGTATTAAATATGTCATTAAGATGAAGCCTGCCATATAAATTTGTATTAATGCCCGAAATTAACCTAAGGTTATTCAATTCCAAATCATTTAAAGTACCTGAAGCTTCTAAATCCAGTCGAACTTTTTCATTTTTTCCAAATTCATTATAAAAATGATTTATATCGTCTAGCAGTATTTGCGAATCATTGAAGTTAGCCTCTATTGCAACTTTATCAGTAAATTCTTTGAAGTCTTCTCTATTATATGAAAACTTGAGGTTCCCCTGTAAATGAGAACCTTCCGTTTTAATATCCAGGTCCTTAAAACTCATTTCGCTTAAGGAATAAGCAAATGTGGTTCTTAAATTTTCAACATGAAGCCCACGTCTATCCAAAAAATTGAATGTATTTATACGGGCTTTGACCTCAGGCCCTCTAATGACAAAGTTGGTTGCATTTAAATTTAGTTTTTCGAAATCTAGGATATCTGGAGACTCATTATTTTCATCAACAATCCTAAACTTCCCATTGTTTATAGATACATCACTGCTAGAAAAAAGAAAAGTGCTAACCTCCTTTTTGGGATTGTCTTCTTCAAATCTGTTAACAAATACATCTAGATTAGAAAGCGAATCGCCTTCATAGGTATGGATATCAAAAGTCATTTTATCGATACCAATATCTCCAAAAACTAGATCGCCATTATAAATATTGTTGAAACTGATAATGGATGTTCGCAGTCTATCAACAAAAATTAAAGTATCCTGCCTGAAATCCTCAATGAAGACTTTTTTTAGTTCAACATCACCGTTAAATCTTAAATGGACATACTTAACGTTAATATGTGTTCCAAATTCATTATTAATCTTTTTTGTGGCATATTTGCCTAATAAAGATTGTACAGCCGGCAACGAGAAAATAAGTACCAAAATGATAAATAGCAACAAAATAATTGCCACTATTTTACTAACTATTTTGAAAAATTTTTTGATACCTACTAAAGTTATAACTTTGAACCAAAATTAACAATTATTGTGCCTTTCTAACGGACATGCCTACACAAAATATCTACATACTTGGCATCGAATCTTCTTGCGATGATACTTCCGCTTCCGTACTTTGTAACGGTAAAATTTTAAGCAATGTTGTAGCGAGTCAAAAGATTCATGAAGCATATGGCGGAGTGGTTCCAGAACTGGCATCTAGAGCTCATCTTCAAAACATTGTACCGGTAGTAAATGAAGCCTTAAAAAGGGCGAATATTTCTTCTAAAGGACTGAATGCCATTGCTTTCACTCAAGGACCTGGATTATTGGGATCGCTATTAGTAGGAACCTCTTTCGCTAAATCTCTGGCACTTGGATTGCAGATTCCCTTAATAGATGTTAACCATATGCAAGCCCATATTCTGGCACATTATATAGATGAAGAGGGATTCAATAAACCTCCCTTCCCCTTTTTGGCAATGACCATATCGGGTGGGCATACCCAAATAGTGTTAGTAACTAATTATTTCGAAATGGAAGTAATTGGAGAAACTATAGATGATGCGGTTGGGGAAGCCTTTGATAAAAGCGGAAAAATTTTGGGACTCAATTATCCGGCCGGACCTGAAATGGATAAGCGGGCACAACTAGGAAATCCCAAAGCTTTCAAATTTACTAAACCAAAAGTTGACGGCTTAAATTTCAGCTTTTCTGGACTGAAAACCGCTATCCTGTATTTTATTCAGAATAATTTAAAGGAAAATCCAAATTTCATTGAAGAACACCTAAATGACATTTGTGCATCCATTCAACATACCATCATTAATATCCTAATGGATAAATTAAAAATTGCTAGCAAGCAAACAGGAATAAAGCACATTGCTATTGGGGGCGGGGTTTCTGCAAACTCTGGTATAAGAAGTGCGCTTAAAGCCGCTGAAAATAAATACGGATGGACAACCTATATTCCTAAATTTGAATATACTACGGATAATGCCGCTATGATTGCAATTGTAGGTTACTTAAAGTATCAAGAACAAATATTTGCAACTCAAAACATTGCAGCCAAGGCAAGATTAAAGATTTAATCTAAAGAAAATTCAACTTTATGAAGGATTAATCCCGAGGCTGGAGCAATGTATTGCATGCTACCATTATAATTTGGCCTTAAAGAGGATTTAAATTTTTCTAATGATATAATTCCCCTGCCCAAATCAAATAATGTACCCGCCATCAAGCGCACCTGATTTCTTCCAAAACCACTTCCAGCAACCTTTAGCAAGTATGTTCTCTCTGGAAAAAAATTAGCTGTGTACACGTCATTCTCAACCAACTCACATTTCACCAATTCTCGTTCATATTGGCCCTCTTCACTAGCCTTATAACAATAGGCTTTAAAATTATGGGTTCCTTGAAAAATTGATGCTCCTTTCTTCATAATTTCTATATCTAAATCATCTAAGATAGTTGCCATAAGTGGGGCGCAAAACGGATGAAATTTTTGACCATACGCAAAAAGATAATGGTATTCCTTAATTTTTGAATCTTGAATAATGTTGAAGTTCTCATCCACCTCCTCAATTGATAATGCGCGAATATCTTGTGGTAAATTGAAATTAAACTCTTCCAAAAACATGCTTAAATCATTCAATGGCCTATCCAAAAACAATTCAAAAGCAGCTTGTTCTGCAGATACTTTCGCATCCGTCCTACCTGCGGCTAAAGTTTTAATGGCTGTATCAGGTAGAATATATTTTAGGGTTCTATCCACCATAAATTGAACAGTCTTTACATTAGGTTGTTTTTGCCATCCATGATAGCGATACCCTAAATATTGAAGTTTTATGAGGTAAAAAAATCGATTCAAAAAAGACTTATTTCGCAGTTGTATGGCGTGATTCGAGAATATTCAACACATCTGAAAATTGGAATCCCTTGGCATTCAGCAACAACAAATAATGGAAGAATAGATCCGCAGATTCATTTAAAAACAAATCATCATTATTATCCTTTGCCTCGATAATGGTTTCCACAGCCTCCTCACCAACTTTTTGGGCAATTTTATTTATTCCAGAATCAAAAAGCGATCTTACATAAGAAGGCTTATCAGATTTCGAGGCCAAACGATCATTTATTATTCTCTCTAATTTCTTTACAAAAAGATGGGTTGCTACATTTTCTCCACCCCAACACGTATCTGAGCCTGTATGACATGTTGGGCCGTCAGGCTTTACTTTCACTAATAGGGTGTCATTATCGCAGTCACTTTCAATTGAAATTAAATGAAGGACATTTCCGCTTTCCTCTCCTTTGGTCCAAAGTCTATTTTTACTTCTGCTGAAAAAAGTAACCAGCTTGGTTTCTTGAGTTTTTTTGAGAGATTCCTCATTCATATAACCTAACATCAAAACACAATTTGTTTCAAAATCTTGAATTATAGCTGGCACCAAACCCTTATCATCGTATGTTACTTTCATTTTTACTGTTTTATATTCTAACAGAAATTCCTTTTTCTTTCAATTCCTTTTTTAAATCCAAAATATCAATTTCACCATAGTGAAACACACTTGCCGCTAAAGCTGCATCAGCTTTCCCATAAAAAAAGGTATCCGCAAAATGTTGAACCGTTCCTGCCCCACCTGAGGCAATTATAGGAATATTTAAAGTATCCGAAAGCTGCGCCAAAGCTTTGTTGGCAAATCCATCTTTTGTACCATCGTGATTCATACTGGTAAACAATATTTCACCAGCTCCCAAATCCTCAACTTGTTTAGCCCATTGGAATAGGTCTATTTCCGTAGGTAAAGTTCCACCCGCTAAGTGAACTTTCCATTGGTCATTTATATTTTTTGCATCGATGGCGACCACAACACATTGACTTCCAAACTTTTTAGCAAGTTCTTCAACCAATTCAGGACGTTTTACAGCCGAAGAGTTCACGGAAACTTTATCGGCTCCGCAGTGTAACAAATCATCAACATGTTTAATTGAAGATATTCCCCCACCCACTGTAAATGGTATATCAACCTGTTCAGCGACATGCAATGCCATTTCTAAAGTAGTTTGCCTTCCTTCTAGGGTAGCCGAAATATCTAAAAAAACCAACTCATCCGCCCCTTGCTCAGCATACGCTCTTGCCAATTCCACAGGATCGCCTGCATCTCTTAATTCAACAAAGTTGACCCCTTTGACGGTTCTACCGTTTTTAATATCCAAACAAGGAATGATTCGTTTAGTCAGCATAGATATATTTTACAGAAACCTACTAAGATCTCTTAGGTCAATTTTATTTTCATACAGCGCCTTTCCTATAATAGCACCTTCACACCCCATTTCCTTTAGCATGTTCAAATCATCAATTGAAGTAATACCACCAGAAGCAATTAATTTAATTGATTGATCAACACTTGAATTTGAACATTCGGCAAGTATTTGTTTATATAGTTCCCCGGAAGGCCCTTCAAGCATTCCGTCTTTAGCAATGTCCGTACAAATAACATAACGAACATCCTTTTTCATGTACTTTTTAATGAAAGGAATAATATCTTCTTCAGATTGTTCTTGCCAACCGCTAATGGAAATTTTGCCACCATCGGTATCTGCTCCCAGAATTATTTTTTGCTTTCCATATTTATAAAGCCAGCCTTCAAACATTTTTGGATTCTTAACCGCAACACTCCCACCTGTAACTTGTCTAGCACCAGAATTAAATGCGATATGTAAGTCTTCATTAGTTTTAAGACCCCCTCCATAATCGACTTTCAAAGCAGTTCTGGTCGCTATTTGCTCTAAAACTTTATAATTTACGATCTCTCCAATTTTGGCACCATCTAAATCCACCAAGTGCAAATACTCAATACCGTTATCTTCAAATTCTTTCGCAACTTCCAATGGATTTTGGTTATACACTTTTTTAGAAGAATAATCTCCTTTGGTTAGTCTAACACACTTACCTTCAATAATATCAATGGCTGGAATAATTCTCATAATTTCAAAAGATCAAAGCTCTAAAAAATTCTTCAATATGCTGCTGCCTGCTTTACTACTTTTTTCGGGGTGAAATTGAACACCATAAAAGTTGTCTTTCTGCAGAGCACTTGCATAATCTAAACCATAACTACATTTAGCAATGGCCTGTTGATTTAATTCAGCATAAAAACTATGCACCAAATACATATATTCATTTTCTGTAATACCTTTAAATAAAGGAGATTTTAGATCCCAAATGGTATTCCAGCCCATTTGAGGGACTTTTAATCCATCATTAAATTTCCTTACATCACAATCAAAAATTTTGAGGCCTTCCGTTTGGCCCTCTTCGGAATAATTGCAGAGTAATTGCATACCTAAACAAATACCGAGAACTGGCTGATTTAAGTTTGGTATAAGCCTATCTAATTCAGTTTCCCTCAATTTTTGCATGGCTGAGCTAGCTTCCCCCACCCCTGGAAAAATAACTTTATCAGCATTTTTTATAATTTCGGGATCCTTAGATAATATGGCTTCAACACCAAGCCTTTGGAAAGCAAACTGAAGGCTTTTAATATTGCCCGCTCCGTAATCTATAATTACTAATTTCATTTTTTACAATACTCCTTTGGTAGATGGCAAAATCATCCGTTCACTATCCCTTTTTACAGCCATTTTAATTGCTTTTGCAAAAGCTTTGAAGATTGCCTCGATTTTATGATGTTCATTTATGCCTTCTGCTTTTATATTCAAGTTACATTTGGCACCATCAGAAAAGGATTTAAAGAAATGGAAGAACATCTCAGTAGGCAATTGCCCTATCATTTCACGATTAAATTCCGCATCCCATTCTAACCAATTTCTACCACCAAAATCTATTAACACCTGTGCCAAACAATCATCCATAGGCAACGCGAATCCATAACGTTCAATACCGAGTTTGTTTCCTAAAGCCTTATGAAATGTTTCTCCTAAAGCAATAGCAGTATCTTCCATGGTATGATGCTCATCGACTTCTAAATCACCTTCAACCTTGATTGATAAATCTAGGTGCCCATGTTTAGCCAACTGATCTAGCATATGGTCAAAAAACTTTAGACCAGTATCTATATCTCCCTTGCCAGAACCATCAAGGTTAAGTGCAATCTTAATCTTAGTTTCATTGGTATTTCTTTCTAATAAAGCTGTCCTATCTTCTAATTTAAGGAACTCATAAATCCGTTTCCAACTAGAAGTTTCTAAAGCTATATAATCTTGAAGGTCCCCGCGACCCGAACTTTCGTCGGCACCCATTTCAGGATGGGTGTCAATAAAAATACCTTTTGAATTTAGATTTTTCGCTAATTGAATATCTGTGAGACGGTCCCCTATTACAAAGCTATTTTCTAAATCGTAATCTCCTTCAAAATAAGCAGTTAAAAGTCCCGTATTAGGTTTCCTTGTTGGCGCATTGTCTTTGGCAAAAGTCTTGTCAATAAAGATATTCTGAAATTCAACCCCCTCATTCTTAAAAGTTTCAACTATTAATTTATGAACAGGCCAAAAGTTATTTTCTGGAAATGAGTCTGTACCCAAACCATCTTGATTGGTGATCATCACTAATTCATAACTTAGTTCTTTTGCAATTTTACTAAGGTATTGAAAAACCTCTGGAAAGAATTGAAGCTTCTCAAAACTATCAATTTGCTCATCTTCTGGTTCTAAAATTAAAGTACCATCTCTATCTATAAACAAAACCTTCTTCACAGTAATTCTTTTAGTTTATTAATTAATTTTTCATTTTCATCAGGGGTTCCTACGGTTAAACGTAGACAGTTATCACATAATTCTTGATTGGACCGGTTTCTTACAACCACACCAGATTCTACAAGTTGCACATAGCGCTTATTGGCATCATCTACTTTGACCAAAACGAAATTTGCATCAGTAGGATAAATTTTTCTAACAAAATTAATCTGGTCTAGGTCCTCTAATAATTTTTTACGCCCCTTTAAAATAAGTTGAATATCCTCTCCTACATTATTCTCCCCAATTATTTCTTTAGCCTTTTGTTGTGTTAGTTGATTAACATTGTAAGGTGGTTTTATCTTTTTGAGAATATTAATAATGTCCTCCGAAGCAAAACACATCCCTAGTCGAATTCCTGCAAGACCGTATGCTTTTGAAAGTGTTTGACATACTACAAGGTTGGGAAATTCATTCAATCTTTGAATCCAACTATCCTCACCTGTAAAATCTACATAAGCCTCATCTATTACAACAATACCTTTGAAATTTTGTAGTAAATCTTCAATATCATTTTTTTTAAAACAATTACCTGAAGGATTGTTTGGCGAACAGATAAATAGCAGTTTAGAAAATTCATCAGCGGTATCCAAAATCCTGGACACCTTCAGCTGAAAATCATCGGTTAGCAAAACTGATTTATATTGAACATCATTTAATTCTGCCAAAACCTTGTACATACCATAAGTGGGTGGTAGTATAATGATATTATCTTGTTTCGGTTCACAAAAAGCCCTGAATAATAGATCGAGAACTTCATCGCTTCCGTTACCCAAAAGAATCTGAGATTCTGGAAATTTTTTAATGTTAGATATCAATTGTTTGAGTTCCCTTTGGTGGGGATCAGGATAACGGTTAAGGCCTGTTTCAAAAGGATTTTCGTTTGCATCTATAAATACCATATTTGCACCGATTTCCTTAAATTCGTCACGCGCAGATGAATAAGGTTTCATTTTCTTCACATTTGGCCGAACCAAGTCTTGCACATCAAAAATTTGAGGTTTTGTCCTACTGATCTTATTGTCCATTTGTCAAATCATTTAATCGTAAGCTAACCGCGTTTTTATGGGCAAACAATCCTTCTGCTTCCGCCATAATCTCTATAGTTGGACCAAGATTTATCAAACCTTCAGAGCTCAGTTTTTGGAAGGTAATGGCCTTTGTGAAACTATTTAAATTAACCCCACTATATGTTTTACTATAACCGTTTGTAGGCAAAGTATGATTGGTTCCAGAAGCATAATCACCTGCACTTTCTGGGGAATAATTTCCTATAAACACTGAACCAGCATTTATAATACCATTGACAAAAAATTCTTCATTTTGAGTACAAATAATAAAATGCTCGGGGCCATACATATTTATAAAATCTAAAGCATCTTCTTTAATTGGCAAATACACCAATTTTGAATTTTCAATTGAGGATTTTGCCATTTCAATCCGGGGCAGTTTGCGCAATTGTATATCTAATTGTGCCAAAACTTTTTTCAAGATATCAAGTGAATTACTCACCAAAATAACTTGGGAATCTTTTCCGTGCTCAGCTTGACTCAATAAATCGGCAGCAACATAGGCTGGAACAGCGGTTTCATCCGCATAAACCAACAATTCACTGGGACCAGCTGGCATATCGATGGCTAAGCCAAATTTTGTGGCGTATTGTTTAGCCACCGTAACAAATTGGTTACCTGGACCAAATATTTTGTTAACTTTTGGAATTGTATCGGTTCCAAATGTTAATGCAGCAATTGCCTGGATTCCTCCAACTTTAAAAATTTTTGTAACACCACACATACTGGCAGCGAATAAAATTTCATCGGGTAAAGATCCCGATTTGTTGGGAGGCGAACATAATATAATTTCTTTGCAACCTGCAATATTAGCAGGAATAGCCAACATCAAAACCGTGGAAAACAAGGGAGCAGTACCTCCCGGGATATAAAGCCCAACCTTTTCGATCGGTTTTTGTACTTGCCAACAACTAACACCCTTAGTAGTTTCAACAGGTTTAAAATCTGTTTGTTGCGCTTTATGAAACGCTTCTATATTATCCTTTGCTATTAAAATTGCCTTTTTAAGGTCTGGATTTATATTAGAAATAGCTTCATCGATTTCAATTTCTGAAACTTGAAACCGATCTAAGTCAACTCTGTCGTATCTGCTGGTAAAAGCAGAGATAGCAGTATCACCATTTACTTGAATATCCGCAAAAACCTCACTAACCAAAGGCTCTAAATCCTGGAGTGAAGGTGTAGGCCGCCTAACAATTGTTTCCCATTCATCCCTTGAAGGGTTCTCTAATACTTTCATACTACCAAGTTTTCAATTGGACACACTAAAATGCCCTCCGCCCCTTTTGCCTTTAATTCATCAATAATATTCCAAAAATCATTTTTATCAATTACTGTGTGTAAGGAAGACCAACCTTCCTGAGCAAGCGGAAGGACTGTTGGACTCCGCATTCCAGGCAAAACTTCAATTATTTCGGCAACCTTATTTGTGGGTGCATTCATTAAAACGTAACGAAACCCACGACCTTTAAGGACCGATTGAATTCTGAATAACAATCTATTTAGTATGACATTTACCTCATCTGATATTTTCGGAGATGCCGCAAGGACGGCTTCAGATTTTAATAACACCTTTACTTCCTTCAAATTGTTTTTAAAAAGGGTGCTACCGCTTGAAACAATATCCACAATTGCGTCTGCCAAGCCAATATTTGGAGCTATTTCAACTGAACCATTAATTAAATGAATCTGGGCGTTAATATTATTATCATCTAAGAATTTTGTAACAGTATTCGGATAGGAAGTTGCAATACGTTTTCCTTCCAAATCTTCAATCCCACTGAATTTTTTCGATTTTGGAATTGCGATAGAAACCTTACACTTAGAAAAACCTAGGCGTTCTTTAACGACTATATCTTCTCCCTTTTCGTAAAGTACATTTTCTCCAATAATAGCAACATCTACTACCCCATCTCTTAAATATTGTGGAATATCTCCATTTCTAAGATAAAACACTTCTAAAGGAAAATTACGAGCAGCGGCTTTTAACTGATCTTTTCCATTATCTATTGATATACCTATATCTTTCAATATTTGCATGGAATCATCGTGTAACCTTCCTGATTTTTGAACTGCAATTTTTAGCTTGTCCATTGTTATAATAATTTCATTTTATTCAATAAAAAAACCCGTTTGATTCACTCAAACGGGCTATAATATTTTGAAACTAGTCAATACATTACCATCTCGCCTGAGCGCAAGTCCCAAAAAAATGATGATGATGTGATAGTCTATTAATCATATAAATTTATTGCTGCAAATATTTAAAAGAATTATTTAAAATCCTAAATAAAATTCAACAAAATAAAAGATTGCTTATTGATTGCCTAAAATGATTGGTAATCCAGTTTCTCCAGAACCAATTACAATAACCTTTGAATTTTGTGATTCAGCAAGTTTAATTGTTGCTTCGATACCCTTATCCTGAAGGATTTTATCATTTAAAGAGGCACTTAAAATGGTGTTGGCATCAGCTTTACCCTGAGCCTCAATACGTTGTTTATCAGCTTCCTTCTGGGCAGAAACTAGCCTAAATTCATACTCCAATGCCTCTTGCTCCTGTCTTAATTTACGTTCGATAGCATCCTTAATGGTTGGTGGTAAAGTTACATCCCGCACCAAAACCTGATTTAGTTGAATGTATTGATTGTCAACAATGTTTTTTGTTTCTTCAAAAATTTCTGCCTGAATGGCATCCCTTTTACTGGAATATAATTGTTCTGGTGTGTACCTTCCCACAACACTCCTTGCTGCAGAGCGAATGGCAGGCTGTAAAATTCGCTCTTTATACATTTCACTTTTCTCCTGGTGAAGTTTACCCAAATCTTCATATTTTGGTTGGTACCAAACTGAAGCCTCAAGTTTTATATCCAAACCATTTGAGGAAAGTACGTTCATTTTTTCATAAACCTCCTGCTGTCTCACCTCATAAACGAATACCCTGTTCCATGGTGCTACAATGTGGAATCCTTCGCTTAACGGTGGTTCATCAGTTACAACCCCTTCTCCAAAAGTCCTATAGAGAACCCCCGCTTCTCCTGGCCCAATTGTAATAGTAGATTTAGTTAGTAGAATTATCGCTACTACAATAATTATAATTGCCGGCAGGGCTATTTTTGGTAATCGTTCCATATTATTTTTTTATTAAAGATTAGTTATGTTATTGAAGATAAATTGTCTAGATAAGGCCATTATATTTTCTGGCAAACCACTCGCAGCCGAGGAAAAATATGATTCCAAATAAGAGATATTTCCAATCAATCAAAGGTACAACTTTCTTGGTACTTTTTTGAATTGGCAGGTATCTAGAATCTTCTAATAAAGTTTGTTTCAAACTATCTAATTCACTTGGAAAAAATACTTTACCAGACGTTCCGTCGGCCACTTGAAGCAATTTGATTAAGTCTGCATTAATGAATTGTTCTTCAACATTATATTCCATAACAGTTAATTCACCGGATCGAGAAATATTTTCTGGTTCAGCCTTTACCGTAAAATTATAATCCCCTGGAGGAATTAAACCTCCCAGTTTAATTCGGTAAGAATTATTAGCAAGATTTAATGGAAAATTAAATTTCTCTTTCGAAACCTTTTCTGTAAGACTTATTGTTAGTGTTGCCGAATTATCAAACTCGAAACCTTTATCAAAATAATGGGCATTAATTTCAATTGGATCTGTCTCTCTATTAATATTATCGAAGTCTAACTCCAATCGGTTTTTGCGTTTATTATCACCTAAATACTGAACTAATTTTCCTAAAAAGTCATCAAATTCTTGGAATGATCCAGTTGCTCTATAACAATGTGCCCTCCACCGCCATATATTTTCTCCGTTCAACAATCCAAATTTCCTGCTTCCAACCTCATATGTAGCCAATAAGGGTTCATTTATTGAAATGCCATTAACAGACTTATAAATTACCGTCTCATGCGAAACATTAAAGGATGTTTCCCCAAACTCAGTCTCTAAAGGCGGATAATCTTGCATTGAAAGAAAATCGAGATTGAATATAGGATAGGAAGTATTTAAATTTGGCACAAACTCCTCTTTTTGATTCGTAACCTCTTGTGCAAAATTTGCTTGTGATGAATTAAGTAAGTTCCAATTTGTGTGGTTTCCAACAATATAAAAGGTATTGAGCGAAATATTATCGAGCACCCTAAAAAGTTCAGTCATGCCGGCATCAGGCTGATACACCATCGCCAATTGATATTTAGTCGGATCCTCAAGAAATTCAGATGGATTTAGTAAGTCCACTGTTCGTTGTTGATTGGATTCTAATGACTTTTTAATTGCACCTAAATCCGGATGCACCATGCTGGAAATAAGAGCGATGGAATTACGCTGATCCAAGACCTCAACAACAAAATTTTGAGAATTATTTTTGGTGTTCTTTTCATTTGATAACTCCCCTATTTTAACTCGATAAGATTTTACTCCGGCTGGTCCACTAGGTAATAACAAACTAACAACTTGTGATGAATTAAGATTGTCTAATTTCAGTTGTTGACTAAAAACTGTGGAAGTTCCAGAGGTAATAGTTAAGGTAGGATTAACTGTTGTCTTTCCATCATATACGGCAATAACTTCTACTGGAAACTGGTTATTTACATAGGAATATCTATTCACATTTACCCTAGATAAATACAAATCTTCATATTTGGTTGTATCTCCCAGTATTACAGGATAAACAGCATGTTCTAAACTGGAGGGCGATTGAACATAATCACGTCCTTTAGTTTGATTTCCGTCCGTTAGTAACACTACTGCGGAAGTGTTTTGCTCATAAATATCTCGTAAACCACTCCAAACCTTTGAGATTTCAGAATGATTATCCTCAAAGTTAGGCACTTCTCCATTGATGAAATCCTCACCAAATAAATAGGTTTTTATATTGAATTTTTCAGTTAACTCATCGTCATTCGTTAAAGCTTGAGAAAAATTAATAGCTATGGAGTCTTGACCCAAATTTCTAATGGACTGTGAATTATCAATGGCCAAAACCAGTTCAGGTTTCTCCTCAAAAATGGTAGTATTTTCAAATTTAGGGTTTATCAGTAAAACTAAAATTGAGAATACCGTTAAAAAACGTAACAAGGCCAAAATTCCATGAATACCTTTTAACCGATGTTTATCCCTATACCAGTACTGAAAAAGCGCTACAAAGAGCGCTATAAAAAATGCTAATATTATTAAAAATACTGTAGTGCTATTCATTTATTATGTAAGCATTCCGCCATCAACATTAAGGGTCTGACCGGTAATGTATGCACTCATGTCGCTTGCAAGGAAAACACATGCATTTGCAATATCTACTGGTGAACCTCCACGTTTTAAAGGAATGGCATCCCTCCAAGATTGAACTGTTTTTTCATCTAATTTAGCCGTCATTTCAGTTTCAATAAAGCCAGGCGCTATAACATTGCTTCTTATATTTCTGGAACCCAGCTCTAAGGCAACGGATTTTGAAAAACCTATAATACCAGCTTTAGAAGCGGCATAATTTGTCTGACCTGCATTACCCTTCACACCAACCACAGAACTCATATTAATAATAGATCCTTTACGTTGTTTCAACATTGTACGTTGTACAGCCTTGGTCATATTAAAAACTGATTTAAGATTTACTTCAATGACCTTATCAAAATCTTCCTCACTAATACGCATTAGTAAATTATCTTTAGTTATCCCTGCATTATTCACAAGAATATCTATGCTGCCAAATTCTTTTAATACTTCATCGGCCAACTCTTGGGCCTGAGCAAAATTGGCAGCATCACTTTTATAAGCTTTTGCCTTAACGCCAAGTGCAGTAAGTTCTCCTTCCAATTCTAACGCTGCAGCCTCTGACGAGCTATATGTAAATGCTACATTAGCTCCATGCTCTGCAAAGGTTTGAGCAATACCTTTACCTATTCCTCTACTTGCTCCGGTTACAATTGCTGTTTTTCCTTCTAGCAGTTTCATATATGTAATGATTAGTTAGTTTCAAATATACAATAGCATGTGATAAGAACTAAAAAACCCCACATGAAATTGTGAGGTCTTTAACTTATTTTTTGAGAATTATCCCAGTACTTCTGCTACTTTTTTACCAATTTCAGCTGGAGAATCTACCACATGGATTCCACATTCTCTCATTATTTTTTTCTTTGCTTGTGCAGTATCATCTTTACCCCCTACGATAGCTCCGGCGTGACCCATGGTTCTACCTGCAGGTGCAGTTTCTCCAGCAATAAAACCGATAACAGGTTTTTTGCTTCCAGATTCTTTATACCAACGTGCAGCGTCTCCTTCTAATTGACCGCCAATTTCACCAATCATAACGACAGCTTCTGTCTCATCATCATTAATCAACAATTCAATTGCTTCTCTCGTTGTTGTTCCAATAATTGGGTCACCACCAATACCAATCGCAGTTGTGATGCCTAATCCTTCTTTTACAACTTGGTCAGCAGCTTCGTAAGTAAGTGTCCCAGACTTTGAAACAATACCCACTTTACCTTTTTTGAATACAAAACCTGGCATAATACCTACTTTAGCTTCTCCTGGAGTAATAACTCCAGGGCAATTAGGACCAATTAATCGGCAATCATATTTTTTAATATAATCGAATGCCTTAATCATATCCGCTACAGGAATACCCTCAGTAATTGTAATTATTACTTTTATTCCGGCCTCTGCAGCCTCCATTATGGCATCAGCAGCAAATGCAGGTGGAACAAAAATAATAGTGGTATCCGCACCAACCTCTTCTACTGCCTCCTTAACGGTATTGAAAACAGGTTTGTTTAAGTGGGATTGACCACCTTTTCCTGGAGTTACACCTCCAACCACATTGGTTCCATATTCAATCATTTGTTCTGCGTGGAATGTACCTTCGCTACCTGTGAAACCTTGTACAATTATTTTTGAATCCTTGTTTACTAAAACACTCATTATTTCTTGTCAAATTTTAAAAGTGTACAAATTTAAAACTTTAGCATCTTTTGTTAAAGGATAATTGACACTTAAATACTACTATTTGTTAATATCTTGAATTCGTTTTTTAAGCTCCTTAATTTCAGACATAAGGCCTTTTACCTGTTTAATATATGCCAAATCTTTAAGATAACCTTTGGATTCTTGGGCCGGTGTACCCCAATAAACCTTAGATTTCACACTTTTTGTGACTCCTGCCTGGGCTAAAATAACTGCTCCGGATTCAATAGTGATTCCACTTGTAGTTCCTACTTGCCCCCAAATGGTAACATTGTCTTCAATTACAACACAACCTGCGATTCCTGTTTGAGAAGCTATCAAGCATTTTTTTCCTATTAAGGTGTCATGTCCAATTTGTATTTGGTTATCTAGCTTAGACCCCTCTCCTATTGTTGTATCGGCGGTTACTCCTCTATCAATCGTGCAGGATGCTCCAATTTCAACATTATTTTCAATGACTACCCTTCCTGCAGATTCGAGTCTATCAAATCCCTCAGGTCTCTTTTTGTAATAAAAACCATTGGCACCAAGTACAGTTCCTGCATGTATGGTGACATTATCCCCAATTATGGTATGGTCATAAATACTGACATTGGAATGTATTAGACAATTTTTGCCAATAACAACATTATTTCCTATAAAACAATTTGGTTGAATAATTGTACCCTCTCCGATTGAGGCCGTTTGAGAAATTGAAGACGTACTTCTTTGAAATGGTCTAAAATGCCTCAACAATTTATTGAAATCCCTAAAAGGATCATCACTAATCAATAGAGCTTTACCGTCAGGGCAATCAACATCTTTGTTTATTAAAACTACGGTTGCAGCAGAATTTAATGCTTTATCGTAATATTTTGGATGATCTACAAAAACAATATCTCCTGGTTCTACAACATGAATTTCATTCATGCCAAATACTGGAAAGTCACCAGAACCAACATACCCACAATTTATGAGTTCTGATATCTCTTCTAAGGTATGGGTTCTTGGGAATTTCAAATGATTTATTCTTTTACCCGCTCTTTATAAGTTCCTTTTTCTGTTTCGATTTTAATCTTGTCTCCAACATTAATAAACAATGGAACGTTAACCTCAGCTCCAGTTTCTACAGTCGCAGGTTTGGTAGCATTTGTAGCAGTATTTCCTCTAACACCTGGTTCAGTATGGGTAACTTCTAAGATTACGCTTGCTGGCATCTCAACAGACAGTGGCATATTATCCTCTGTATTAATGATAATTGTAACCATTTCTCCTTCCTTCATTAAACCTGGACTGTCTAATGCAGATTCAAGTAATCGAATTTGTGTATAATCTTCGGTATTCATAAAATGGTAGAACTCACCATCATTATATAAATACTGAAATTGGTGCGTCTCAACCCGAACATCTTCAATTTTATGCCCTGCAGAAAATGTGTTATCAAGTACTTTACCTGTGGTTACACTTTTTAGTTTTGTACGAACAAAAGCAGGTCCTTTTCCCGGTTTTACATGTAAAAATTCAACAATCTTATAAATATCATTGTTGTAACGGATACATAATCCATTTCTGATATCTGATGTATTTGCCATAAATTAATTAGATTTAAAGTAGCCTTTCATAATTCCGCGATGAGAATTTCGTATAAACTGTAGTATTTCATCGCGTTCTGGAGTAGCCTCCATCTCTGCCTCTATTATTTCTGAAGCTTGAGTATTATTATAATTTTTTTGGTATAAGATTCTATAAATGTCTTGTATTTCACGGATTTTATCTGCTGAAAACCCTCTTCTTCGCAATCCCACAGAATTGATCCCAACATAGGATAATGGTTCACGAGCAGCCTTAACATAAGGAGGAACATCCTTTCTCACCAAGGAACCTCCTGTAACAAATGCATGGTTTCCTATTGAGCAGAATTGGTGTACCGCAGTCATACCAGCCAATACGACATAGTCGCCTACTGTTATATGGCCAGCCAAAGTACTATTGTTAGAGAAAATACAATTATTACCAACTATGCAATCATGTGCTATGTGGCAATAGGCCATAATGAGACAATTATTTCCAATTACGGTTTTCATTTTGTCTGTCGTTCCTCTGTTGATGGTTACACACTCCCTAATAGTAGTATTATCACCAATTTCTACAGTTGTATCTTCATCGTTATATTTTAGATCTTGGGGGATTGCCGAAATTACTGCACCTGGAAAAATATTACAATTTTTACCGATCCGAGCACCTTCCATAATGGTAACATTACTTCCAATCCAAGATCCTTCACCAATTTTCACATTATTATGGATAGTGGCAAAAGGTTCAATTACAACATTCTTAGCAATTTTTGCGCCTGGATGTACGTAAGCTAAAGGTTGATTCATAAGTTTATTTTACTTTGGTTATTTGGGCCATAAGCTCCGCTTCAGCACATAATCTTCCATTAGCATAAGCATACCCTTGCATATGGCAAATACCCCTACGTATAGGAGTAATTAAGTCACACTTGAAAATAAGCGTATCTCCTGGCATAACCTTTTGTTTGAATTTTACCTTATCAATTTTCATAAAGAAAGTCAGGTAATTTTCTGGATCCGGAACAGTGCTCAATACAAGTATCCCTCCTGTTTGTGCCATAGCTTCAACTATTAACACTCCGGGCATAACAGGAGCTCCCGGAAAATGCCCTACAAAAAACGGCTCATTCATCGTGACATTTTTAGTTCCGATGACGTGAGAATCTGAAAGTTCAAATATTTTATCTAGCAATAAAAAAGGTGGCCTATGAGGCAACATTGCCATAATCTGATTAACATCCATCAAAGGATCTGCATTCAAATCTATATTTGGGGTATTGTTCCTCCTTTCGTTCTTGACAATTTTTGAAAGCTTTTTGGCAAATTGGGTATTTACCAAATGACCAGGTTTGTTAGCTATAATTTTCCCACGTATTTTAATTCCGACCAATGCCAAATCACCTATAACATCTAGTAATTTATGCCTTGCAGCTTCATTCGGATGATGAAGTGTTAGATTATCTAAAATACCATTTGGTTTAACTGCAATAGCCTCTTTTTTGAATGCTTTCCGCAATTTATCCATTGTGGCAGGAGATAATTCCTTGTCTACATAGACAATGGCATTATTTAAATCACCTCCTTTAATCAAACCATTTTCCAAGAGCATCTCAAGCTCATGCAAAAAGCTAAAAGTACGTGAATCCGCTATTTGGTCTTTAAATTCAGAAATATCATTCAAAGTGGCATTTTGGGTCCCTAAAACCTTGGTGCCAAAATCCACCATAGTAGTTACTTGATAATCCTTTGCAGGCATAACAATTAATTCACTACCATTATTATCGTCAGAATAGGAGATAACCTCATTAACAACGAATTCTTCCCTAAAATCACATTGTTCTTCTACTCCTGCTTTTTCCAATGCTTCCACGAAAAACTTAGAGGAACCATCCATAATTGGAGGCTCAGCAGCATCCAGCTCCATAATAACATTATCCAGATCTAACCCAACCAAGGCAGCCAAAACATGCTCTGATGTTTGAATTGTCACACCATTTTTTTCCAAACACGTCCCACGGGTTGTATTAGAAACATAATTAGCATCAGCCTCTATTGTAGGTGAGCCTTCCAAATCAATTCTTTTAAAGGCAAAACCTGAATTTGGAGGTGCTGGACAAAAAGTTAATTTAACGTCCCTTCCTGTATGCAATCCTACACCTTGTAGGGTTACACGTTCTTTTATGGTTTTCTGTTTGACGTCAGTTTTAATTATCGCCATTTACTTTTTTATCTATTTCGTTTATATGATTTACCAATTTGGGTAAATTTTTAAAATGAACATATGACTTACTATAATCTTTATATGCTAATGCAGGTGATCCCTGTAACACTTCACCGTCCTTTACATTCCTGTTTATTCCTGATTGGGCCTGTATCTTTACATTATTACCAATAGTAATGTGCCCGACAATACCTACTTGCCCACCAATTTGACAATTTTCACCAATTTTTGTGGACCCGGCTATGCCTGTCTGGGCAGCAATAACTGTGTTTTTACCAATTTCCACATTATGTGCGATCTGAATTTGATTATCCAGTTTCACACCTTTCCTAATTATTGTTGATCCTAAAGTTGCCCTATCGATAGTTGTTCCTGCCCCGATATCAACATTATCTTCAATAACAACGTTACCAGTTTGTGGAATTTTATTGTATTCACCATTAGAATCGGGGGCAAATCCAAATCCGTCCGCACCAACAATTACACCAGAGTTTAATACACAATTAGACCCAATTACACAATCACTATAAATTTTAGCTCCACTAAAAATTATTGAATTTTCCCCAATCTTGACATTGTCTCCAATGTATGAATTGGGAAATATCTTTACGTTGTCCGCCAATGTGACATTTTCTCCTATATAACTAAAAGCTCCAACATAAATATTTTCGCCACAATTTGCAGATTCTGAAATAAAGCAGGGTTGCTCAATTCCATTCTTATTCAATTTTACTTGGTTATAATATTCAAGTAGTTTTGAAAACGATTTGTAAGCATCCTGAACCTTTATTAGAGTAGTTTTAATATGATTTTCCGACTTAAAAGTCTTATTAACTATGGTAATCGATGCGTTGGTCGAATAAATATAGGGGGTGTATTTTGGATTGGAAAGAAATGTTAATGACCCTTCTGTACCCTCCTCTATCTTAGATAGTTTAGACACTTCTACATCTGGATCACCCACAATATCTCCATCAAGAAGGCCCGCTATTTGTGTGGCTGTAAATTTCACCCGTGCTACTAGTTTTTGTTCGTTAAATTGCTAAGTCCAAAATATTAAATGAGGCTACCAAACATCATTGCTTAATAGTCTGTCCATTTAAGTTTAGAGGCAATTGAAACCGTTTATCAACGATTTTAACGATACGCAAAAATAGAAAAAATGCGCTAATGTATTTCCTTGGGATAACAGATATAATATTTTACCGTTTCCTTGCTTAAAGAGGATATATTAAAATCGAATTGTTCAGACACCTTATTAATAGGCACAACTTTGCCTGATTTCTTTAAAATCATTATTTCCTCTTTTCTATGTTGATAGGCCTGATTGGATATATTTCCCTCAAAAACAAAGTATTCCGATTCCTCCAACGTGAGATTATTTAACTTTTGGAATGCTTTTAATTTGGAATCAAGGGATTCTTTCTTTATAGGTTTCGATTTGAATTTAATTTTCAACAGATCTCTATTAATTATCATTTTACTAAGGGTACATAAAACGAAATCATCATGATTTTGCCATTGCTTCAATGCCATTATCAAATCGTAATCATCTAATCGAGCAAACAATTCTAGTTTACTTTCATCAAAATTTTCAAGGGTGATTGTGTTCTCCAAAAAATAAGTCAAAGCAGAACTTGCAGGCAATTTTGTATTATTAGAAATTAAATCCTTTGCCCTTTTCAGCACTTTGACAATAAGCTGTTCTGCAACTAGGCTTGTTTTATGTAAATATACCTGCCAATACATAAAACGCCTTGCAACTAAAAACTTTTCAATACTATATATTCCCTTTTCCTCAACCACCAATTCGTCATTACGGACATTTAACATGGTTATCAATCTTTCTGAATTGACATTACCTTCGGATACACCTGTATAAAAACTATCACGTTTTAGGTAATCGGATCGGTCCATATCAATTTGACTAGAAATCAATTGACACATAAACCGTCGAGGGTAAACCCCTTGAAATATTTGTATGGCCATGGTTAAATTTCCGTTAAAATTCTCATCTAAAGATTGCATGAATTTTAATGAAATCTGTTCGTGTGAGACGTTCTTAACAATGCTATGTTCCATGGCATGAGAAAAAGGACCATGTCCAATATCATGCAATAAAATAGCAGTGTACAATGCCTTCTCCTCCTTGGAATTTATTTCAACACCTTTGAATCGCAGCACATTAACCGCTTTCTGCATCAAATGCATACTTCCGAGGGCATGATGAAATCTCGTATGATGCGCCCCTGGATAAACCATATATGAAAGTCCCATTTGAGAAATTCTTCGTAACCTTTGAAAATAAGGATGTTCAATTAGGTCAAAGATGAGAGAATTTGGAATAGTAATAAATCCGTAAATTGGATCGTTGAATATCTTAAGTTTATTGCTTTTCTTCAAGTGGAACTTAAATCCTTTAAATAAAGAAACAAATATACATGAACAATATAAATATCCTTTGGGTAGATGATGAAATAGACCTGTTGAAACCCCATATTCTTTTCTTGGAAAAAAAGAATTATAAAGTCACAACATGTCAAAGCGGAATGGAAGCATTGGAAATTATTGATGAAAAACCATTTGACATTGTTTTCCTTGATGAAAATATGCCAGGTTTAACAGGATTGGAAACCCTAAGTGAAATTAAGGAAAAGAAGGCCAATCTTCCTATTGTAATGATTACAAAAAGTGAAGAAGAATACATTATGGAGGAAGCAATTGGAAGCAAAATTGCTGATTACTTAATTAAGCCAGTTAATCCTAACCAGATCCTTTTGAGTTTAAAGAAGAATTTAGATTTGTCGAGATTGGTTTCTGAAAAGACTACTTCGGATTATCAACAGGAATTCAGGAAAATTGCTATGGACATGGCAATGGTAAACTCCTTTGAAGGTTGGGCTGAAATGTACCAAAGATTAATCTATTGGGAAATTCAACTTGAAGACATAGAAGATATTGGAATGACAGAAATTCTGGAATCCCAAAAAATTGAGGCTAATCAGCAGTTTGGCAAATTCATAGAAAAAAACTATCCAAAATGGTTCGACGGAGATAAAGGGCCTATCATGTCCCATACCCTATTTAAGGAAAAAATAATTCCTGAATTAGGTGATCAACCCACAATTTTGATAGTCATTGACAATTTGAGATATGACCAATGGAAGGTGTTTGAACCCATTATATCCACCTACTTCAAAAAGCAAAAAGAAATATCATATTATAGTATACTTCCAACTGCGACCCAATATGCCAGAAATGCAATTTTCAGTGGATTGATGCCCTCTGATATGAATAAATTATTTCCGCAATTTTGGAAAAACGATACGGATGAGGGCGGTAAAAACCTTCATGAGGCAGACTTTTTAAATACACAATTTAAGAGGTTGGGACTAAGGGATTTAAAATGGGAGTATCATAAAATCACCAATTTAAAGTCTGGAAAGAAATTAGTTGATAACTTTAAATCGTTGAAAAATAACGACTTAAGTGTTATTGTATATAATTTCGTTGATATGCTTTCCCACAGCAAAACAGAAATGGAAGTTGTAAAGGAATTGGCTTCTAACGACAAGGCCTACCGATCCCTAACTTTAAGCTGGTTTAAAAATTCTCCTCTTTTAGAAATGATTCAGCAAGCTCAACTAGGAGGGTTTAAATTATTAATCACCACAGACCACGGAACAATAAATGTAAAAACACCAACTAAGGTTATTGGAGATAGGGATACTAGCCTAAACTTACGTTATAAGACAGGAAGGAGTTTAACTTATGAAGATCGGGATGTAATGGCCGTTAAAGACCCTAAAGCTGTTCATCTACCTTCCATAAACATGAGTAGCTCTTTCATTTTTGCAAAAGATGACAAATTCCTCGCCTACCCCAATAATTTTAATCATTATGTCAGCTATTATAAGAATACGTACCAACACGGAGGCATCTCATTAGAGGAAATGATCATTCCTTTCGTCGTAATGAGTCCAAAATAATCCGTGTAATGCACAAAAATCCGATGAAATACACTTTTTTCTAGGATTTTCAATCTTTTCTAATTACTTTTGTTTTCGAAAGTCAAATCAACTTTTGATGGAACTAACCTACAACATCCACGAAATACAGAAAATAGCCTCTACGCTGGTTGAAAAATTTTCATCCAATGTGGTCCTTTTTTATGGCGAAATGGGTGCCGGCAAGACCACTCTAATTAAAGCCTTAGTTAAGGAATTAGGCAGCCCGGATGATGTTAGCAGCCCCACTTATTCTATAGTAAATGAATATCAAGGCGAGGATTCCCTTATATATCATTTTGATCTGTACCGATTAAAATCGGTTGAAGAAGCTTTGGATATGGGGTTTGAAGAATACCTTAATCCTGACGATGTAATTTTTATCGAATGGCCAGAAAAAGTTCTTCACCTTTTACCAGAAAAAGTTGATGTAATCACATTATTCCCCTCAGATAATGATGACAGAAGCCTCAAATTGAGCTTGAACATGAATTTAACCAGTAATAACCTTATGGAGCAGCGAAATTTTTATTAAAAAATTAGACAACTTCCCGCTAAGCCATTGTTAGGAAGTACGGAAAAACCGTAATGAATACGGGGGTTTCGAGGGTTTTTTTAACATTTCTTTAACTTAAATAGGGCCATATCAGGCCTAACTTTGAGTTATAATTAATTAATTAAATCCCTTGAAATTATGAAAACTAAAAAGTACGTACTAGCGATTGCGATCTTTGGCGGTATGTTGTTTGCGGCTCAGGCTACAAACATAATTGACCTCAATGGACAATCAATTACTAAAATCGAAAAAGCTAAACTTAGAATCCCCCCATGCGGATAATAAGTTAGTTAACAAAAATCTTTTTAAAGGGAGTTTAGTTGCAACTTTTATTGCCGCTACTCCCTTTTTGTTTTATCTATACGAATATATCCCTGCCCAACCTAGTTGGGAAACGTTCCTTTTCACTTATCAAAGTAATTTTTATCAAGATGTACAGGTGGCAGTCTGGGCGATTGCAATGAAATTGATTCCGCTGCTATTATTATTTGTTTGGTTCTTTACTTGTCGTCATTGGTGGTATCATGCTCTTTTAGTACCTATTACAATGTTTGTTTATCAATTATTTGGAACCATAAATTCGGATATGGAATATTTTGACGAATTTCAATTGATTTACTTGGTTCCATTGATGGCTTTAATTATTCCTTCTATTTATTTGATAAGGGCAAAAATGTTTAACGAAGTGAATGATGCCCATAAATCGATGGAGGAATTGGAGGAAGAATTTAAGGTGAGTCCAAAAGGATTGTTTGGCAAGCTAAGTGACTACTTCTAAATAGCGAAAATTTAAAAAATTAGTTGTAATTTGATTTTCCAATCAACTACTGGATGAGCAAATCAATGTCCCCATTCTCCAAATCGGAATTAATGCCGCAGGAGGAGACTTTAGAAATTCTTAGGAGGAAAGGCGAATTATTCATAGGCATACCTAAAGAAACCCATTTCCAAGAAACAAGAGTTTGCTTAACCCCTGACGCCGTTTCAGCCTTAGTTTCCCACGGACATAGGGTAATGGTAGAGGCAGGCGCAGGAGAAGGTGCTAAGTTCAACGACAAGGACTATTCTGAAGCCGGTGCTGAGGTTACAAACGATAAAGCAAAAGTATATTCTTGCCCTACAATATTAAAGGTGGAACCTCCTTCCTTAGAAGAAATAAAGTTGATCAATCCACAATCTTTAATAATATCTGCACTTCAACTCAAAACCCAGAATAAAAAATATTTTGAGGCTCTTGCATCCAAAAGAATTACGGCAATTGCATTCGAGTTCATTAAAGATGAAGATGGTGCTTATCCTGCGGTAAGGTCCTTAAGTGAAATTGCTGGAACCGCATCAATCTTAATTGCATCGGAATTATTATCTAATGTAAATGGTGGAAACGGCCTTATGTTCGGCAATATTAGCGGTGTACCTCCAACAGAAGTTGTCATTATAGGTGCAGGAACCGTTGGAGAATCTGCTGCAAGGGCCGCAATAGGGATTGGTGCAAACGTGAAAATTTTCGATAATTCCATAACCAGGCTTAGGTGTATACAATCTTATCTTGGGAGATCAGTTTATACATCTACTATTCAACCCAAAAATCTCGTTAAGGCTCTGAAACGTTGTGATGTTGCAATTGGTGCGGTAAGAGGGACAAATAGAGCTCCCATTTTGGTCAATGAATCGATGGTAAACAATATGAAAAAAGGAGCCGTTATCATCGATGTAAGTATAGATATGGGTGGTTGTTTTGAAACAAGTGAGGTTACTACCCATTCACATCCAACATTCGAGCATAATGGTGTCATCCATTATTGCGTCCCTAACATTCCTGCGAGATACTCAAGATCCGCTAGTGTTTCTATAAGCAATATATTTACGCCTTATCTTATTAAGATTGGTGATGACGGGGGAATTGAAAATGCTATTCGTTTTGATAGAGGTTTAAAAAATGGATTGTATTTTTACCACGGTATTTTAACAAGCAAATCCGTTGCCGATTGGTTTGATCTGAAATACCGCGATGTAAACCTCTTGATTTTTTAATAAATGAAATTCATAACCCGACTTGGGTATTATCTAGGTGGATTTTCAGTTGGCTTAATCTTATTAGCTGTTTTTTTAGGTGGTAAAAAAACTTCATGCGATTATGGGCCTAATTCTAGGACCATTAAAAATATTGCCATTAAAAAACCCTATTATTCTGAAGTTTTTATGGAGAGTTTTAATTCACTTAAGCTAGATTCTACAGAACTTAGGAAGTTTCTAGTAGGTGGAAAAGTAGATTTTAGTAATAGTAAGATTGGCAAAGACAGTTGCAACACTTACCTTATTGAAAACCACCTAAAGGATAAATTATATATTTTACAGGTTCAAAATTGCGATTCTGTTGCACATTATTTGGCTATTGAACCAAAAATTGATTAGTATTAAAGCTATTTTTTAACACCATTCAGCACAATTTAAAGCTTATTCTGTCGTATCTTTCCAAGCCTTAATAGCTACACCTTTTTATTCTCCCGTACAATTTTAATTAATTGCAATGTCGATTTATGTATAAACGATTTGTTAAACCAACACTTGATTTGTTGCTTTCGGGAATTGGAATTTTGGCAGCCTCCCCTATTCTTCTGCTTTTAATTTTAGCCCTATATGTGGAACACGGAGGCAAACCTTTCTTTTTTCAAAAGCGTGCAGGTAAAAATGGAAAGCCTTTTACAATGGTGAAATTCAGAACTATGAAAGATAAGTTCGATGAAGATGGAAATGTCATTGATGACAACAAAAGAATTACTCTACTAGGTTATTTTTTAAGGAAATATTCTTTGGATGAATTGCCGCAACTATACAATGTAGTTCGTGGAGAAATGAGTCTAATTGGGCCTCGTCCCCTACTTCCGGTCAATCTTGGTTATTACACTCACTTTCAAAAACATCGACATGATGTTAAACCAGGGATTACTGGTCTAGCGCAAGTTAACGGTAGAAACCTTTTGTCTTGGGAACGAAAATTCAAGTATGATGTGTTTTATACCAGAAAAATTAATTATCTGCTCGATTTCAAAATCCTTTGCCTTACCTTTATTACAGTGATATCCCAGAAAGGTATTTATAATGAAGTTCAAGAAATTGGACCTGAATTTGCAGATTTACATCTAAATGAATCAACGCATATACTTGTCTCCACCTCATCTTAACGGGTTGGAAATAGAATATGTTCAAAAGGCCATAACATCCGGCTGGCTTGCTCCTTTTGGAGAGCAAATCGATTTATTTGAAAACAATCTTCAGAATAAATTAAATACTAATAAATCCCTCTTAGTACTTAATAGCGGTACAAGTGCTATTCATTTAGCCTTAAAACTAATTGGCGTAACCAATGGTGATAAAATCATTTGCCAAACCAATACATACATTGCAACTGCAAACCCAATTTCCTATTGTGGTGCAGAACCCATCTTTATTGATAGTGAATTGGACAGTTGGAACATGTGTCCTAATCTACTTGAGGACGCCGTAATTAAAACCCTTAAGGCTGGAATAAAGCCTAAGGCCATTATTGGAGTTCATATTTACGGTATGCCATTTCAGGCGGATAGGATATTAGAAATTGGTAAAGAATATGATATACCAATAATTGAAGACGCAGCAGAAGCTTTAGGAAGTAGTTATAAAAATAATGAATGTGGGAAAATTGGGGATTTTGGAATTCTTTCCTTTAATGGAAATAAGATAATTACCACTTCTTCTGGGGGTGCTTTAATCACAAATACTAAATCAGAAAAAAAACACGCTTTACACCTTGCCACACAGGCTAAAACCTCATCTACAGGATTTAGCCACGACTCTATTGGGTATAATTATAGAATGTCTAATATTCTAGCTTCATTGGGGAATTCTCAATTAACGGATTTAGATAAAAGAGTCTCGAAAAGACGAAAAATTTTTAATAACTACAAAAATGAACTAGAAAAACGGACCCCGCTTAGATTTCAACCAGAAACAACTGGCCATTATTCTAATCGATGGCTTACTTCAGTTCTAGTTCGAAATGAAGACGAAAGAAATCAACTAATTGCATATCTAGAAGGAGATAATATTGAGGCAAGACAAAACTGGACTCCTCTCCACACTCAAAGACCATATCTTAATTCCCCTTCATTTCTTAATGGAAATTCACTTTTCCTTCACCAAAACGGCTTATGTTTGCCAAGCGGATCCAATTTATCTGAAACAGATCAAGATAGGGTAATTGATAGGGTTCTTCAATTTTTTGGTTAATGGAAAATCCTAATAACATAAAATATCCTCATGCGCTTACCGAAGTTATAAACTATTCCCAACTACTCGGTAAAACTGAAATTGAGATAGATCAAAATTTCCTCCAAGATACCTATTCCCACAAAACAATCTTGGTTTCGGGTGCAGCCGGATCTATCGGGCAGAATATTGTTCAACAACTAATGGAATTCCACCCTAAACTGATAATCTTAGTTGACAATTCTGAGAGTGGAATTTTTGAAATGGTACAAGAATTAAATTCTTTAAACTTTAAGGATTTTGCAGTTTTCTTAACGGATATACGGAATCAGTCTCGTATGCAGCAGTTATTCGAACGTTTTCACCCGGAAATAGTTTTTCATGCAGCAGCCTATAAACATGTAACGCTTATGGAAGAGAATCCTTACGAAGCAGTAAGTGTAAATGTTTTGGGAACTAAAATTATTGTAGACCTATCGATCCAATTTGGGGTGAAAAAGTTTGTTTTTATTTCCTCGGATAAAGCTATCAACCCTTCTAGTGTAATGGGAGCAACTAAAAGATTAGGAGAACTTTATATACAAGGAATGAATGATTTGGATAATACTATTTTCATAACCACGCGTTTTGGCAATGTAATAGGAAGTTCTGGATCTGTTATTCCTATTTTTAGAAGGCAAATTGCCAAAGGCGGTCCAATAACCGTGACCCATAAAGAGGCAACCCGCTATTTTTTAGGGCCGAAGGAATCCGTACAATTGGTGCTAGAAGCGGCCGCATACTCACAGAATTCACAAATTTTCCTAATTGAAATGGGTAGACCCATTTTGATTTTAGATTTAGCAAAGAAAATCTTGAAAACGTTGAACCTTTCAATGGATGATATAGACATCCAAATTGTCGGTCTCAGACCGGGTGAAAAAATTCATGAAGAATTGGATTACGGTAAGGCAATAAAGTTTGCAACTAATAGTGGTAGGTTATTTACTGTCCAAAAGGCTACTTTGAACAAAGACAATCTAGTTTTTGAAATTGAAAGCTTTCTAAATAAAATTGAAACATTTAATCACCTTGAAATTGTCGGCGAAATGAAACGCCTAATTCCAGAATACATTTCAATCAATTCCAAATACGATATTTTGGACAATCAAAGAAAGGACTAAAGCTTTCTTCTCTTTCTCTCCTTTTTTAACAAACTTAATTCGCGACTTGTTTGGCCTGCAACCGAGGTATTTTCTTCTGCCCGACGAATAAGGTATGGCATCACGTCTTTTACGGGCCCAAATGGAACATATTTTGCCACATTATATCCCTCTGAAGCCAAATTAAAACTAATATGATCGCTCATTCCGTACAACTGACCAAACCAAACCCTATTATCACTTTTAGAAATATTAAGTTTTTCCATAAGCTCCATTGCCAAATAGGAACTTTGCTCGTTATGTGTTCCGATAAAAAGAGAAATATCCTCTAAATTGGAAAAAATGTACTCCATGGTTTCGTTGAAATTAACATCAGTATCCTGCTTGGTGTCACAAATTGGAGAAGGATAATTCATTTCTTTGGCTCGTTCTCGTTCCTTTTCCATATAGGCACCACGGACAATCTTTATTCCAATCTTAAAATTGCCTTCCTTTGCGCGCTTATGAAGCCTTTTCAAATATTCGAGACGGTCTTTCCTATAAAGTTGTAGAGTATTGTATACGATAGGGACCTCGGTATTATAAGTTTTCATCATTTCCTCAACCAAATCATCGGCAGCATCTTGCATCCAACTTTCCTCAGCATCGATTAGCACCTCTACGTCTCGCTCTTTACCTAATTTACAAACAGCATGATACCTAGCAACAACTTTTTCCCATTCTTGCTTTTCTTTATAAGTAAGCTCTTCTTTTTTACCAATTTTCTCATACAATTTTAGCTTACCGAATCCAGTTGGTTTAAATACTGCAATTGGCATGGCAGGTTTTTCATCGGCAAACTTTATAATTTCTAAAGTTTTATTTTTTGCACCTTCAAAAAATGCTTCCTCCTCTTTTCCTTCAACTGAAAAATCAAGCACCGAGCTCACACCGCATTCATACATGTTGTCAATAACTGGAATACAGTCTTTTTCATTAACTCCACCACAAAAATGATCGAAAACTGTTGATCTTATCAAACCCTCAATTGGCAAATGTGCCTTTATCGCAAAATTAGTTGCTGCTGTTCCAATTTTCACGAGCGGTTCTGAGGATATCATTTTAAAAAGGAAAAAGGCCCGCTCTAGTTCAGAATCGCTTTTTAATTGAAAAGCGATTTCAGTATTTTCAAATAAATTCTGTTTCAATTCTGAAAAAATTAAGGACAAAATTACTGATTATAGGGCATTTTTTTATCATTTTAGTTTAATTTCGAACCGAATAATTGATTACCCCCTCATGATGAAACCCATCGTAGATGACACTTATAGCGTGCATTTCAATGAAGAAGGTTATGTTAAACTAAATCAACACCTTAAATCATTAAAACCTTCAATAATTTTTTTGCTTGTAGACACAAATACACACGAATATTGTCTGCCGCGATTTCTATCTAAAATCGAAACCGAAGTACCTATTGAAATAATTGAAATTGAGGATGGGGAAGAAAACAAAACAATTGACACTTGCGTTGGAGTCTGGAATGCACTTGCCGAACTAAATGCCGACAGAAAAAGCCTCTTGATTAATTTAGGAGGAGGTGTAGTCACAGATTTAGGGGGATTCGTGGCATGTACCTTTAAGAGAGGACTTCCTTACGTAAATGTACCTACTACCTTACTTTCCATGGTGGATGCATCAGTAGGAGGCAAAACTGGTGTTGACTTAGGCACACTGAAGAACCAGGTTGGGGTAATTTCAAATGGTGATATGGTTTTGGTTGATACTGAATTTTTAATGACCTTACCTCAATTGGAAATGAGATCTGGACTTTCTGAAATGCTTAAACACGGACTTATAAAGGATCGAAATTATTGGAATTCATGTAAAAGCCTACAAGATTTAAGCCCTGATTCATTAAACGTACCCATCAGAGAATCCATAGAAATTAAATTTGATGTAGTCACTCAAGATCCAAACGAAAGAGGGTTAAGAAAAATGTTGAATTTTGGACATACCCTAGGGCATGCAATTGAATCTTACTTCCTAAAGAATGAAAATAAACTTTCACTTCTACATGGTGAAGCTATAGCTATAGGAATGATTCTCGAAAGTTATCTATCGCATCGCTTAAACCATTTGTCTGAGGAAGACCTAATGGATATAGTTGCCGTATTAAACAAACAATACGATTCTGTCAGTTTTAACCCCACAGATATTGATATCATTATCAACTTATTGAAACATGATAAGAAAAATGAACACGGCAAGATTCTATTCGCTTTATTGGAACGCCTAGGAGAAATTAAGCTAGATTGTTTGGTAGAAAACTCCCTAATATTAGAATCTTTCGACTTTTTTGAGAAAGTGAAAACAAAATAAAAAAGCCTTCAAGTTGAAGGCTTCTATTTATTGGTTGGTAATGCATGTAATTACAATTCATTAAAAATTGTATGCATTAAACGTTTTTTATCATTTATGCTTTCTTCCAAAGAAATCATGGTTTCGGTTCTATAAACCCCATCTATATCATCAAGCATGAAAATTACATTTTTTGCATGGTTTGTGTCTCTTGCTCTAATCTTACAGAAAATATTGAATTTTCCCGTAGTAATATGGGCAACCGTAACATATGGTATTTGATTTATCCTTTCTAATACGAATTTGGTCTGGGATGTATTCTGGAGAAAAATTCCAACATAGGCGATAAAGGAATACCCCAACTTTTTATAATCTAAGGTCAGTGAGGATCCCTGAATTATTCCCGCTTCTTCCATTTTTTTCACTCTCACATGCACCGTACCAGCAGAAATCACCAATTTTTTTGCAATATCAGTAAAAGGGATTCGGGTGTTGTCGATTAACATGTCCAATATCTGGTGATCGACTTCATCCAATTTGAATTTTGCCATATTTTAAATTGATTAGATTAAAAGCAAAAATAGAGCTTTTTCTTTAACGAAAAAGAGAGAATAATTAATTTTTTTCAGGACTTAATGATAAATCCTCATTATTCAATAAAATATTATATACAATATCACCCTCAAAAACAGCCTTGCCAAAAACCTTGGAAATAGGCGAACTATCGGCATTCAATTCTTTATGACCATGAAATTCATTTAATTTTTTCAGAGCCGCTATCTTAGGAATAAATTGAATATCAGAATCTTGCAACATTTCTTCATATTGAATGGCAACATCAATCACTTCATTCGAACCATTATTAAAAATTGAAACATTTCGAACAATTATATCAAAGAAACATTTTTCATTTTGAGGGATCTCAAAATACTTTGAAGAATTATCATTTAAATAAGAATTTGTTACAACTGATTGAAGAAGAACCATATAACTATGATAAATTAAATATCGTGTATATTCTCTCTGATAATCACCACTAAAATGACCCGCCTCAAAAAGTATTGTCGGCACACCCAAATGTTGAAATGTATCTCCCACACAGTTTAAATTAAAGCTATCCTCATAAACACCAATTTGTGAGGGGATTATTTGTTCTAAGGATTGCCGCATCTCATTGATTAACTGCATCGCGACCTTCCTATTTGGAGTGATTGACCTTACATGGTCTTGAGTTGGAGCCAAAAATGAAACCGTGGCCGCTTTGCCCTGATTACCAGCACCAAAGATGGTACGCTGGCCGTGAAGATTCAAGCAAATAGACGGCTTAAATTTGTTAAATTCATTTCTAAGCATAATACTTTCGGGCTGGGTAAGGTCTTGGGCGTCCCTATTTAGGTCTACATTATTCGCATTAACACGGGTATAGGCATTAGCACCATCAGGGTTAAGTATTGGAATAATCTTAATCGTAACCTTTACTAAAATCTCCTTAAGCCATTCATCATTTTCATTAATTATTGTGTTAATTAAATCGAAAACAGCTTTTGTCGTAGTAGATTCATTACCGTGCATTTGAGACCACATTAATATTTTTAGCGGACCATCGCCGAAAGTAACACTATAGACATCCCTTCCTAAAACAGACTTTCCTATAATTTCAATCCTAAAAGTCTCAGGGAGATATTTAATAATTGGTTCAATATGATCATTGGTAATGTAACGACCCTCCAATCGATTTTCACGCCATTTTACAAACCATCCATGAAAAGTTTCACCCACTTCAGTCTATTTGATTTTACAAATGTAACCATATAAAATTTTACATCTGTAAACAGCAAAATGATACTGCTGTAAACATTTTTAGCGTGGTGTTTACTTTAAATATTACAAATGTGAACAAATAAATTGATTTTTGATCGCATATTAATATTTATATTCTTAAATACATGTATTTCAGTATTTTGAAAGTGTATACATGAACTGAAACTTTATATGAATTATTATTTTTAAAAGAATGATACTGATATTACTTATAGAATTTTTACATTTGTAACGTAAATAATTGCTCCAAATTTGTTTACAATGATAAACAGCGATAAATTCTCAAAAAGACTTGAAATAATTATTCAACATTACGGTGAAACCGCCTCCTCTTTCTCGGAAAAGGTCGGCGTGCAACGTTCAAGTATATCCCATATTCTTTCTGGAAGAAATAAGCCAAGTTTAGATTTTATTATGAAGATTCTTTCGGCCTATCCAGAAGTTGAATTGTATTGGTTGTTAAATGGTAAAGGTCAATTCCCTCCGGCTGAAAAAATCGAACAAAAAATTGACGGCTCCAAAAATGTTTTAAAACAAGAACCTCCACCTCCTGTTAAAGAAAATCCTATAATTAATATAAACGGAGATAGCACCTCTGAAAAAGAGATTGAAAGAATCGTGATTTTTTATAAGGATGGAACTTTTAAAAATTTTAATCATTCCTCTTAATATCTTTGTGAAAATTAAATCCAAAGCTAAATTCAATGCTCAAAAGAGTTTTATTCCTTATTCCACTAATTTTCTGTTCATGCTATAAAACAGAACGCAATTGCGAAGATTACAAAACAGGCACCTTTAAATTCACTTATAGCATAGACGGAAAGGAAGAAACATCTGTTTTTAAGCGTACGGCGGATTTAAATATCGATTATTTAGAGCAGGGCAATGACACTGCTTCTATTAAATGGATAAATGCTTGTGAATTCATTCAACGGGCTAAAAGCCCTAAATCTAGAGCGGAAGAGCAGGCAATTCACTTTAAAATAATTAGCACCACCGACACCTCTTACACTTTCGAATATAAACTTGCAATAAAGCCCGAAAATAAACCGTTACGAACTGAAAGAGGGACAGCCTACAAAATAGTAGATATCGATTGATCTAACTAAAATAAGGTAATCTGACCTTGGTCGTCAGTTGTTCCATTATCGTCACCAGAATCGGTTTCTTTAGAAGGTTTATTAGTTATTTCTGGATTAAGCTCAATTTCAACCGTTTCTTCTTCAACAACTTCAATCTCATCAGCATGTACTTCCTCCGGTGCCTCATAAGGTAGGGGCTCTAAAGCATTTATCTGAAGAATTTTGTCTTTAGTCAATTGGTTACCTAATGCGCCAATTCCCTTAATAGCAATAAATTCTTCAAGATTTACCTCCATATTATCCTTACGCTCCTTTCCTCTTTCCTTTACAAAAACAACCTCTACCATAGGCTTCCATTCCGTTGAAACAATTTCAAGCCGAGAATCAGCGTGGTCTGAAATAAATGATTCTTCCTTGTTTTCATTTTCAACAAGAAATCTTTTTACATAGTATCGGTCTTTTTCTCCATCATAATAGATTGCTGAAATAGGCTTTTTGGGCACCCATTTCTCCAATACAACCATATCGTCATCAAATCTTGTAGTTAATTCAGGTAAAATTGTTTTTATAATACCTGATTGGTTTATAATAAGCAATCGATCCTCACCTCTAAATTCTCCAAGCAATTCTCCCCTATCATCGACATTTAGACGCCTTACTGTTTCATCAAACCAAATCTTGCGAGGTTTTAGGGTTGAAATACCTTTTTCTTTTAATTCAACCTTTTTTACCGAGTATTTGGTTACCAAATTTCCCTTTGCAGAGCGACCTTTAATAATTACATCAGCAAAATCTAGATCCCATTTTAATTTTTTGATATTTCCTACCTGTCTTAAGAACACAGTAACAACTTCGGCTTCACCATTAGGATTGGCGGAAAAATACCAAACTGTTGAACCTGCTGAACCATAGGTAACCGGGTATTCCCTATCTCTTGTTATTGAGGTAACATTAAACCTCTTCACATAAGAAGGCCCCTTTTTGCCATCTCTATAAATTAGGTTGTAAATGGTACGTTTATCTTTTTTCTTGAATACCGCCACGTGAATGATATCCTTGCCGACAAATGTCTTTGCGTCAACCTTAGTAACCATCATATTACCTTCCCTGGTGAAGACAATAATATCATCTATATCACTACAATCACAAACATATTCATCCCGTTTTAAGGAAGTGCCAATAAAGCCTTCCTCCCTATTTACATACAACTTCGTATTGCGAATAACCACTTTGGTGGCATCTACATCATCAAATAAACGAATTTCTGTTTGCCTTTCTTTTCCGGCACCATAATCTTTCTTAAGCCTCTCAAAATATGCAATCGCATAATCAATTAAGTGTGCCAAATGATGCTTTACCTCAGCAATTTGTGCTTCGAGAGCATCAATTTTTTGTTGTGCTTTATCTATATCGAATTTAGAAATTCGTTTAATTCGTATTTCTGTGAGTCGAACAATGTCCTCTTCTGTAACCGCTCGCTTTAGATTCTGGATATGCGGTTGCAAACCTTTATCAATTGCCTGTATAACACCTTCCCAAGTTTCCTCTTCCTCTATATCTCGGTAAATCCTATTTTCAATAAAAATGCGTTCAAGAGATGCGAAATGCCATTGGTCTTCCAATTCACCTAACTGTATCTCCAATTCCTTTTTAAGCAATTCCACGGTATGGTCCGTAGATCGTCTGAGCATTTCAGAAACTCCAATAAATAAAGGCTTATTATCCTCGATAACGCATCCTAATGGAGAAATCGATGATTCGCAGGCAGTGAATGCATACAAGGCATCAATCGTTTTATCTGGTGAAATATTTGGTGGTAAATGCACCAAAATTTCAACATCAGCAGCTGTATTATCCTCTATCTTTTTAATTTTTATTTTCCCCTTGTCATTAGCCTTTAAAATAGAATCTATTAAAGAGGATGTATTGGTACCATAGGGAATTTCACTTATTACAAGGGTACTCTTATCTCTCGCAGTAATCCTTGCGCGTATTCTAATTCTGCCACCTCTAAGACCATCATTATAATTGCTGAAATCTGCAATTCCAGCAGTTGGGAAATCTGGAAAAATCTTGAATTTCTTTCCTTGTAAATGCTTAATTGAAGCATCTATTAACTCAAGAAAATTGTGCGGGAGAATTTTTGTGCTTAAACCTACCGCGATTCCTTCCCCGCCTTGAGCCAATAATAAAGGAAATTTAACAGGTAGATGTATAGGCTCTTTATTTCGTCCATCATAACTCGCTTGCCAATCTGTTACTTTAGCATTGAATACAACATCCAAAGCAAATTTAGAGAGCCTAGCTTCTATATAACGGGAAGCTGCAGCACTATCCCCTGTAAGGATATTCCCCCAGTTTCCTTGGGTATCAATTAACAAATCCTTCTGCCCAATCTGCACCATTGCATCAGCAATACTTGCATCTCCATGAGGATGGTATTGCATAGTATGACCGACGATATTTGCCACCTTATTATACCTGCCATCATCCAGATTTTTCATGGAATGCATTATTCGTCTCTGAACAGGTTTAAAACCGTCTTCAATAGCTGGCACAGCCCTTTCTAAGATAACATAGGACGCATAATCTAAAAACCAATCCTTATACATTCCCGTAACACGGGTTATTGTCTCATGCTGTTCTTGCCCTTCGTTCATTGGGTCTTCCATCTCCTCCATTAACTATTTCTCGCTTTAATGTTATATTTAATCATTTTGCTTAATGATTGCTTAATAAATTTCAATTTCCTCTTTGGAACTAAGGTTACATTAAAATATTCCCATTTTTTCGAACCATCTTCTAACCTTATATTTAATGTTAAACGCTTATAAATTATGTAATCCTTAATTTTAAAAGCAACCAGATCTTCCTTTTCAAATTCGACTACATGCTCTCGATAATTGCAATAATCGGAAAGCAATAGACCTCTATTAATGACAATCACCTTTAAGCCATCGCTATCGTATTCAAAATATTTTGAAATACTGTGAACAACTATAAAGGCGACAGCAAATCCGGCAGCAATTAGTATAAAAGTTAAAAAAGAATTTTCGGTTACATCCCTAAAAGCCCTAAAAACCGTCGCTAAGACTAGCGCTAGGACTATTAGAATAAAATAGACCGAAATTATGATATTCTTTACCTTTCCATTGTTAGTTCTCATTTAATTCTTCAATTAAATCGAGCTCAACTTTAAGGTTATTAATTATGAATTCTTGCCTGTCTGGAGTGTTTTTTCCCATATAAAATTCCAACAACTCTTCAATCGACATTTCTTTATCTAACATTACCGGATCTAGACGCATATCTTCGCCAATGAAATGTTTAAATTCATCAGGCGATATTTCACCAAGACCTTTAAATCTGGTTATTTCTGGTTTTGGCTTTAATTTAGCAATAGCATTACGCCGTTCTTCGTCAGTGTAACAATAAATTGTCTCTTTCTTATTTCGCACCCTGAATAATGGTGTCTGTAAGATATACAAATGCCCCTCTTTAATCAATTCAGGGAAAAACTGTAGGAAGAAAGTAATTAATAGCAACCTAATATGCATACCATCAACATCGGCATCTGTCGCTATAACAATATTGTTGTAGCGTAAATCCTCCATGGATTCTTCAATGTTTAGAGCTGCTTGCAATAAATTGAATTCCTCATTTTCATAAACAATCTTCTTGCTCATTCCATAAGAATTCAATGGCTTACCTCTTAAACTAAAAACAGCCTGCGTATTAACATCACGAGATTTAGTAATACTACCAGAAGCAGAATCCCCCTCAGTAATAAAAAGTGTGGATTCTAAATTCCTTTCATTCTTTGTGTCATTAAAATGAACCCTGCAGTCTCTTAATTTTTTATTGTGGAGGCTAGCCTTTTTGGCCCGTTCACGTGCCAACTTTCTAATACCTGAAAGTTCCTTGCGTTCACGCTCCGCCTGGATTATTTTACGTTGTAATTTATCCGCTGCTTCAGGATTTTTATGCAGGTAATTGTCTAAATATGTTTTTACAAAATCATTAATATAGGTCCTAACGGTAGGCAAATCACCTCCCATATCTGTTGAGCCTAGCTTAGTTTTGGTTTGACTTTCAAAAACTGGCTCCATCACTTTAATGGAAATAGCCGCCACAATTGATTTTCTTACATCTGAAGCATCGTAATTTTTGTTGTAATACTCACGGATCGTCCGTACAATAGCTTCTCTGAATGCAGCCAAATGTGTACCTCCCTGGGTAGTGTTTTGCCCATTAACAAAAGAATAATATTCTTCACTATACTGTGTTTTGTGATGGGTCATAGCTACTTCTATATCTGATCCCCTAAGATGGATAATCGGATACAGCTTGTCGCTATCGTTAATGTTTTCGTTCAAAAGGTCTTTCAGACCATTTTCACTGTAGAATTTTTCGCCGTTAAAAACTATTGTCAAACCTGGGTTGAGGTACACATAGTTTTTGAGCATTTTCTCTACATATTCATTTCTGAATTTGTAATTCTTGAAAATAGATTCATCAGGTATAAAGGTTACCTTGGTTCCTTTTCTTCTAGAAGTGTCATTGAGCAAATCCTGGTTGGTTAAATCTCCACGTTCAAATTCTGCAGACGCTGATTGCCCATCCCTTGTAGATTCTACCCTAAAATAATTAGAAAGTGCGTTTACAGCTTTAGTACCAACACCATTGAGACCAACCGATTTTTTGAAGGCTCTGGTATCGTACTTTCCTCCAGTATTCATCTTTGAAACAACGTCCACAACTTTCCCAAGTGGGATACCCCTACCATAATCGCGCACAATAACCCGATTGCCCTGAATTGAAACTTCTATCGTCTTTCCGGCCCCCATGACATATTCATCTATGGAGTTGTCGAGGACTTCTTTTACCAGAATATAAATCCCATCGTCAGGGGAAGAACCATCCCCCAACTTACCAATATACATACCGGGCCTCATACGGATATGCTCTTTCCAATCAAGAGAACGTATGTTTTCTTCGGTATACTTGGTTTCTGCAGACATGAAAATTCAGATTTTTTTAGGTTCGTCGCTAATATAAGGTTTCACCTAAAAACATAAAACACCGCATAAACAAAGTAATTAACAATGTTTTTAAGGATTTAATTAATCGATTGAATTTTAAAGCAAAAGTTACAAAGGGTTCCTTAAAAACTTTTTAATCCGATGCGGCTAGTTCCTCAAGAATTTTCTTAGGCTTTTTATCATAGACAAAATTGAAATAACCAATCATCATTTCATCCATTGTTTGCTCTCCCCATTTTACAGAATCTTGGGGGCTTGGGTTAAATGGATTTTGGCCGCTATTATCAAAAACAGCTGATAATTTCAATTTGGAGCCGCCATGAATTTCAATTGGATTTTCTAAATAATAATTACGCTGCCAATTGAAGTTATAGTTTGGAACATTCAATACAACCTCTTCTTCTCCATTTGGGTATTCCACAACATATTTAAAGCTTTTACCTCTAAAATGCATGTGTGGAAAAAGGCTGTATAATTTAATATCGTCCTTAATTTCTTCCACTGCTTCTACCTCAACATTCTTTTTGTACGGCTCTAATACAAACTCAAAATTAGCTGGCCCTAAAGACACCAATTCTTTTTCCGATTCATTTTTCGCGAAATACAATCCAATTTTTGAATTGTCGATGGCTTCCTTACCATTTGCAGTGTAGTGCGATTGAATAATTAACTTTGACCCTTTAGGAATTGTCCTAACCGAATTTTCAGGAAATAACTCAGGGCCACCTCCAGGTGCCCAGCCTATAAAAATGCCATCCAACCAAGGCCCACGTTTTCTTTCAACTGGAGATTCTGTACCATCTGGATACCGTATTGTTGCGAGAATATGATGTAAAACTTCTGGATTACCAGGTACAACCTCAACCGCCCTTACCTTCATATCTTCTGGCAAATCATCCATAGGAAATTCTTGGTACATATAATCAATCAAACCTGTCGCTGGTAGGTGCCTTTCAGTTAATTCAAATATTGTATCTGGTTCTCCAAATTTCCATTCAGGTTGAAAGGGTTTAATTTTGGCTAGAGGATTGTTCCCTATACCTAAAGGCATACCATTATCAATCCAACCTACAATATTCCTTACTTCCTGCTCAGTTAAAGACAAGTCTTCTTTAAAATGTCCATATTTTGGGTCTGCCTGCCAAGGCGGCATGCGTTTATTCAGAATCACCTCCCTTATCATTTCAGACCAACCATATACCGTATAATAATCAGTCATTGCCCAAGAACCAATACCATTTTCAACATGACATTGAGTACATTTGGTTTCTAAAATAGGTGCGATATCATCTATAAATGTCAAATCTTCTTTAGCTTCTTGTGGTAATCCTCTTTTTATGGCACAACCTTTTGAACGCACATAGGGCTCCTGAACTTTTTCTCCATTCAAAAAAGAATTGAGAGCATTCCTTAAATAGTCGTTTTCCGGCTCAATCTTTTGCCCTTCATAGCCTAATTGATCATCAATCGGTCCACGGTATACTAAAGACCAATCCGAAGGATCAATAACTATGGTTTCCGCTGTTCTAGTTAAATTCAAATTTTCAGCCAAGAACTGATGGTTATCAATTAATATAGGAAGTGACATCCCGTACTCGTCCGCTTCTTGGCCAATTTCATCTCGATCATCCTGAAGGTTGGAATTTACCATAAAGAATTGAACACCTTTGTCCTTAAATTCATTGCTTATGGTCTCATAAGTCCTGAATCCATTTCGCACCATAGGACACCCATTTCCTTGCACATATAACACTATTGCATTGGCATCATCATAATAATACAGATTATGGAAATCATCATTCTGGTCATATAACCCAATGTCATCAACCGTTATCGCCATGTTTTTTTCTGAATTATCAGAGCTTAAACAATTGAAAAATAAAAATAAGGGCATGCATACTGCTGCCATCAAGATTAATCGAGAAAATCGCATACTTGGAATTTAATGGTTAAACCATTAGTTAATTCGGGAGATTTTTAAAGATAAACCTTTTTATTAAAATGTCAAATGTTAATGGCTAACAAAATTAAATTAGCATATTAAAAATTAGACAGTTACAACGAATAATTCAATCGTAAAGTAAAGAGAAGTCAGTTAACATATTATTTCTCAATATTAAACTTTCACATTTTTTAACTGCATTGAACTTGGGATTGTTTCAATTTTAAAATATTTTACAGGAAAACCCATTAAATGCAAGACAATTCCCTTTTAAATACAACAGATTGGTATAAAGATGCCATAATTTACGAACTGCACATAAAAGCTTTCTTTGATAGTAACGGAGATGGTATTGGGGACTTTAAAGGGTTGTTGCAAAAACTTGATTACCTTGAAGATTTAGGGGTAACGGCAATTTGGCTTCTGCCCTTTTACCCTTCACCACTGAGAGATGACGGATATGATATAGCAGATTATTACAGCATCAACCCATCGTATGGAAATTTAAAGGATTTTAAAAAATTCATCTCCGAAGCTCACAATAGAGGCCTCAAAGTCATCACAGAGCTAGTTATTAATCATACATCAGACCAACACCCTTGGTTTCAAAAAGCACGTAAAGCAGAAAAAGGAAGTCCTGAAAGAGACTTTTATGTTTGGAGTGATTCTGCCGAAAAGTATAAAGACGCGCGAATAATATTTACCGACACTGAACCTAGCAATTGGAGTTGGGATAGCGAAGCCAAAGCCTATTACTGGCATCGTTTTTTTTCACATCAGCCAGATTTAAATTTTGACAACCCAGAAGTCCAAAAGGAAGTTCTAAACATATTAGACTTTTGGTGCGAATTTGGGGTCGACGGGTTTAGGTTAGATGCCATACCCTATTTATTTGAACGCGATGGCACCAATTGCGAAAATTTACCTGAAACGCATGTTTTTCTAAAAAAACTTAGAAGCCATATGGATTCTAAATGGGAAAACAAATTGCTTTTGGCAGAAGCAAATATGTGGCCTGAAGATTCTGCAGCCTATTTTGGGAATGGGGATGAATGCCATATGAATTATCATTTCCCGATAATGCCTAGGATGTTCATGTCTGTAAAAATGGAAAACAGATATCCGATTATTGACATAATAGACCAAACACCTGAAATTCCAGAAGGATGTCAATGGGGAATTTTTCTTCGTAATCATGACGAATTAACTCTTGAAATGGTTACTGATGAAGAGCGAGATTATATGTATAAAGTTTATACCAGGGACCCAAAAGCAAAAATAAATGTTGGCATCCGTCATCGTTTAGCACGTTTATTAGAAAACAATAGAGGTAAAATTGAGCTGATGAATGTTATGCTTTTCTCTCTTCCTGGAACTCCAATACTGTACTATGGTGATGAAATAGGAATGGGCGACAATTATTACTTAGGTGACAGAGATGGAGTGAGAACTCCAATGCAATGGTCTTCAGAAAGAAACGCAGGCTTTTCCACCGCCAACCCCCATCAACTGTACCTTCCAACCATTATAGACCCAGAATACAAATACGAGTCAGTTAACGTGGAAACACAGCTAATGAATTCTTCCTCCCTACTTTGGTGGATGAAACGTATTATGGCTATGCGCAAACGCTTTAAAGCTTTTGGAAGAGGAGAAATCAATTTCTTATCTCCCAAGAATTCAAAAATTTTAGCATTTACCAGAACGTATGAAGAGGAAATTATTTTGGTGATTTGTAATCTTTCAAGGTTTTCCCAACCCGCTGAATTAGACCTGTCAAACTATAAAAATCTTATACCAGAAGAAGTTTTTAGCAGAATAAAGTTTCCTAAAATTACTGATAAATCTTACTTGTTTACACTTTCACCATTTGGCTATTACTGGTTTCAACTTAAATCTATAAATGAATCTAACCAAGATACCAATAACAAGTTCAGCACTTTTAAAATTGATAGCTTGGATGAGTTGTTAATTAAAATACAAAAGCAGGATTTCGAAGGCAATTTATTAAAATACATCATCGACCAACCTTGGTACAATTTAAAAGATAGAATTGTTCAGGATCTAAAAATCATTAAGTCCGTAAATATAGACACCGAAGGAAATCATAAAATTCTTCTTTTAGAATTAGAGTATAATGAGGGTTTGCCAGAGCTTTATCAGCTCCCAATTTCCAAAAGGCTACTTTCCTCGAATCAAAAATCAATTCAAGATTTCACCCATGTAATATGTGAAGTTGAAAATGGCAGGTTTAGGGGTTTTGTTCAAGAAGGCTCTCAAAATGTAGAATTTAGGCGGCTTTTATTTCATCGTTTATTAAATAATTCGGAATTTACAAATGAAGGCTTACAGCTAAATCAATTCCAAATTCAATTTGAACCTCAGCCAAGTCAATACAGGGTTGAGCTTAAAAATGGAAATTCTAGAATGCCAGAATTTGAATTTCCTGATGGGTTACACTATAAATTTTATAGAAAACTTGATATAATAGAGCATCCTGATAGCGAGGTAATGAAAGCGTTTTCATCGTTCTCGCAAAAATTAACGCCTGAGTATATAGGTTCCATCTCTGTAAACATTTCTGGCGCTAATAATCAAGTATTAGGTATACTTTACCAAGGGGCGGAACACCAGGAAGACACAGGTTATTGGATGATAGACTTAGTGAAACGCTATTTCGATTCTATTTTAACTGAACCGAAAAAATTTAAAGTTCCTAAACTTAATACCGATTATTTTCAAGCCATAGACTACAATGATTTACCTCAATCTATGAAACATTTCTTGGGTGTAATAAATTGCGAAAGGGCTGCCCAACTTGGTAAATTGACCGCTGAATTACACAACAATCTTGTTAAATTATCTGACAAAGAAGCCTTTTCAACTGAAGAATTTTCTTTACACTACCAGCGATCGGTATTCTCAGGTCTTCAAGGACTTACGCGTTCCGCTTTCCAAGATTTAGATTCACAATTTCAAAAATTACCTAACTATGCAATTGAAGACGGAAATGTGTTGCTATCAAAGAAAAAGGAGGTTTTAGAACTTTTAAAAAAGGTATATAAGTACAAAATTCCTATCCTAAAATTTCGTACACATGGCGATTTGCACCTATCCCGCTTTATTTGGACAGGAAAAAATTTCTTATTACAAGATTTTGAAGGAGACAACCAGAAATCATTCAGTGACAGAAGAATTAGAAGAAATGGGTTAAGAGATGTAGCCTCAATGCTACGCTCCTTTCATTATGTAACTTACATGACTTATTTAGAACCAGAATATTCTAAACATGGTAGCGAAGGAAATCTCGAAGAATGGGCATACGCATGGTTTCATTATATGAGCAGAATCTACTTAACCAACTATTTAAATTCCATTAAATATCCAGATATGGTTTCCGAGAACATTGATGACAATAATGATTTGTTAAGGGTATTTATGATGGAAAAAGCTCTACTAGAATTGCAGCACGAAATAAATTACAGACCAGAATTGGCAATGATTCCAATAAAAGGGATCCTTGACATACTAAAATAATTTAAACCTATGGTTGAAAGGAAAAAATAAAGTTGAAATGGACGCATATGAGTTTTGATCAAATAACTTTTTACAGCAAGAAATTCTTAATTCTTTCATGTGTTATCTCATTGTCGTGCCAATCGCAAATAAGGGATAATGATCTTCGTAATGTTGGAGGCAAATGTGAAGGTTGTGAGGCTCTATATGAGTATGGTGATAAATTTCTGAATGAAACTGATACAATTCCAGGATTCAAGGAATACTCACCCAAAATTAAAATCCACGGTACGATTTATAAAAACGATGGGGTTTCCCCGGCAGAAGATATCATCCTATACTTCTATCATACTAACCAAGAGGGTATTTATGATAATAAAGGAAAAACTAAAAATTGGATTGCACGGCACGGAATCCATCGCGGTTGGATTAAAACAGATAAATCTGGCCACTTTGAAATCTACACCTTCAGGCCTGCTTCCTACCCTAATTCCATTGCCCCGCAGCATATCCACATGACCATAAAAGAACCAAATACTATACCCTATTATATCGATGATATATTTTTCAGGGACGATCCTAATTTTAATTCCGAATTTGACAAGGGTAATGAAGCAAGAGCAGGTTCTGGTGTCATTACGCTTAAGAAAAACAAAGGGATTTGGGAAGCCCGAAGGGATATTTATTTGGGCCAGAATATACCTGATTATTAATTCTTCAGAAATTCTGAAAGGACCTGCAGCGTATAGTCAATTTCTTCTTTGGTGTTATATCTGCTGAATGAAAACCGTATTGAGGGTTTTGCTAATTCCTCTCCTTCCAATAATTCCTCCAGAACGTGAGACCCTTGTGCACTACCACTTTGACAAGCACTTCCTCTAGAACACGCTATTCCCTTCAAATCCAATTGAAACTGTAACAAACTTGCTTTATCTGGGGAAATTGGCAATCGCACATTTACAAGCGTATAGGTGCTTTTAGTTAAATCACCGGAACAGCCATTAAATTGAATGTTCGGAAATCGCTTCTTCAACCCGGATATAAAATAAGATTTAAGATCAAGAATATATGCTTTATCCTCCTGAAGCATTTCATAGGCGATATCTAACGCCTCCGCCAAACCAACAATATTATGAATGCTTTCGGTCCCGGCACGCATACCGCGCTCTTGTTCACCGCCATGAATAAAGGGCTTCAAACGGGAACCCTTTCTAAGAAATGCAAAACCAACTCCCTTAGGACCATGAAATTTATGGGCACTGGCCACCATAAAATCAATTGGGGTTTCTTTTACATCAATATTAAAATGACCTATGGACTGAACGGTGTCACTATGTAACAATGCATTGTATTCTTTACACAGAATTGCTATTGCGTGAAGATCGAGCAGATTACCAATTTCATTATTTACATGCATTAAACTTACCAAAGTCTTGCCAGCGGTATTTTTAAGTGCAATTTCCAAATCTTGAGTTCGAACACTTCCAAAATCATCCAAAGGAAGATAAGTGATGTTAACCTTATAATCTTTTTCCAACTTTTCGAGAGTATGCAAAACGGCATGGTGTTCAATCTTTGTTGAGATAATATTGGAAACCCCACAGTCTTTTACAGCACTCGTTAATATTAAATTATCAGCTTCTGTACCTCCTGAAGTAAAAATTATTTCAGATGCTGAGGCATTAAAATGACCCGCAATCCTTTTTCTGCAGGATTCAATTATAGATTTAGATGACCTACCATAACTATGTGTTGATGAAGGATTACCGAAATTATTTTTTAAAGTTTGCATCATAACATCTAACACTTTATCATGTATAGGCGTTGTTGCGGCATTATCGAGATAAACTTGATGCATTTTAATTGTCGCTTTGAGATGAATCCTTCAATTTGGCCTACAAAATTAGTCGATTAAAATTAAATCATAGAAGCTTCGTTTAAAATATCAAAACCCTATTTTTGTTGCTAAATCTGAACTTAATGAAATTCGGTAGATTCATCTTTATATTAATTACCATTTTTTCTCTCAGTTGTGATGATGGGGACATTATAGAAGTTAGCTTAGATTTCGATAATAATGTTGAATATTGTGGAACTGTTGTTTTTTACAAAGAAAAAAACGATCCAGCTGAAACCCTTTCAATACAATTACAGAACGTAAATATTGATGATCTCTTTGCCGAAATGGGTGATGCAACTTCAATAACACGCACTTATACCATAAATGGCACATCGAATAGATTCAATTATAGAACTTATAGCAGCCTACCTTCAAACCCATTTTGCAATGATATACCTCCAGCCGATCTAAACGTTGTAAAAGATGACGAAAGTAGCTCCGGAATTGTCACCTTGACCGTAGAAAAATTCCAAGACGATAATGATGGCATTCCTGCAGAGTTTGAGGATATTAATGGAGATGGTGATTTAACTAATGATGATACTGATGGCGACGGTATCCCAAATTATATAGATATTGATGATGATGGTGACAATGTATTAACCACTAATGAGGAAGTAAATTTTTCATCCGCCAATGGGTTGTCTGACGCTAGAGATTTTGATGGAGATGGTATACCTGATTATTTAGACAATGACGATGATGGTGATGGGGTTTTAACTAGAGATGAAGAAAACTTTTCTTCTGATGATGATGAGCCAAATCCTGCCAATGATATAACTAATACTGAAATTGGACCAGATTACTTAAATCCAGATGTGAACACAACGGTTCCAGCCACAAGGTACAGAACACATACAATTCAAAATACATTTGTTCTTACCGTTGAAATTGCAAACATCAACCTTTCTAATCTCACTCAGACGTATTTATATTTTGGTGAAATAGAAAAATCTGAAAACGAGAGGTTTAGACCTGATTTTAATTAGCGGGATTCTGGAAAATACGAACTTCGGTAGCGCCGTAGCCATAAGTTTTATAGTCGGCGTCAAAAAATTCAATATTGTCATAACGCCTTAAAATTGTATCAATCTCCATTTTTAGAACCCCTTCACCTACCCCATGGATTATAATTAATTTGGGGATTTTCTTATCTATGGCAAAATCTAATTGCCGCTTAGCGGTATTTAACTGAAATTCCAAAATTTCAAAAGGCGTCATTCCCTTTTCACTCTCCAGAATTTCTGAACTATGCAAATCAACCTTAAGTATGGATTGTTTTTTTGTTTTTAGAATAGTTGGCTTTTGCCGTTTTGTATTCGCATCCTTTTCACTCATAACAGATTGAAACGAATGTTTTGAAAAGACAGAATCTAAATGATCTGTTTTCATGAGAACTAAATCATTAGCCCTAAATTCGAGTTCGAAACCATTTTCATCTTCAACAAAAACGCTATCTCCTTTTACAGAGGTTACCGCGCCTTCAAAATCTTCATCAAGGGCAGAAACCCAGTCTCCTTTTTTAAAACGTTTCATGATCCAGAGTCATCATTTCGTGATGATAATTTCGAGCTAACACCATAAATTCCAGCCATTAATAGTACCAAGCCAACAATCATAATATATTGACTTGCCTCGGATTTTCCTTGCCCGTAAAAAGCTAATAAAAACCCAATTATTATCATCGCATAACAAATTGGCCTCGGTAATTTGCTCATAATTCAAATTCTAGAATGTAAAAATAGGTATATAATTGAACATTAAACTTTTTTGGATGTAATTCAAATAATGATACCTTTATGATCTAAGCGAACGTTATGGCTTCTGAACAATTTATGCTTCCATGTCTCAATAAATCCCTGTTTGGTTTTGAGTGTATGGGTTGTGGGCTTCAAAGGTCATTTTGGATGTTATTTAGTGGCGATTTTGTCGGTGCATTTTATATGTATCCTGCGATTTACAGCTTAATATTACTTTTCGTGGTTGTTATTGTCAACCATTTCAAATCATTTAAATATTCCAATATTATTATAATATCACTAACAATCCTCACCGTTCTTATAATGGTGGGAAATTATATATTGAAACTTCTAAATTATTAACTTATCACTATGGAACAACAAAAACTACCAAATGCTACCATTTCCCTGGTATTAGGAATAATCTCATTTATAGCCTGCTGTTGCAGTATGGGTATAGGAGGGCTAGTCATGTCGGGAATTGCTTTCTATTTGGCACGCAAAGACGAAGCCCTGTATATGGAAAATCCAGAATTATACAGCAATTACAGTCAAGTTAAAACCGCTAAAATTGTGGCTATTGTGGGCTTGGTACTAGCAGTTATCGCATTAATTATGTCCATCTATCAGATTATGGGCGCTGGAGGCTGGGAAGGTTACATGGAACAGCAACAAGAAATTTTTGAACAAATCGGTATTCAAACCGAATAATTTCAAATAGAATATAAATTAAAAGAGGCCTGATGGCCTCTTTTCTTATTCAAATTCTTTAAGTGTATTAACTATAATAGAAACGCACTCTTTAATTTGTTCCTCTGTCATGACTAAGGGTGGTGCAAATCGTATGATGTTGCCATGGGTAGGTTTGGCTAGCAAACCATTATCTCTCAATTTTAAACAAATATTCCAAGCCGTATCCCCATCTTCATCATCATTAATTACAATAGCATTCAACAAGCCCTTGCCTCTAACCAACAATACTTTCTCAGTATTGGCGATATATTCATTTAATTCTTTTCTGAATAATTTGCCAAGATATTCGGCTTTTTCAGTCAAATTTTCATCGCGGATTACTTCCAAGGCGGCCATTCCTACAGCAGCTGCTAATGGATTCCCACCATAAGTGCTTCCATGGTTACCAGGCTTAATTACCTTCATAATCTCATTGTTTGCCAACACTGCTGATACTGGATATACCCCTCCACTTAAGGCTTTACCTAAAATAAGCATATCTGGTTTCACATTTTCATGATCTACCGCCAACAATTGGCCTGTTCTTCCGATACCCGTCTGCACCTCATCTGCGATAAACAGTATGCCATACTTTTCACATAAAGCCTTTGCCTGCCGTAAGTACCCATCGGAAGGCACATAAACACCTGCCTCACCTTGAATTGGCTCTACTAAAAAACCGGCTATTGTATCGTCTGATTTTAAGGCATTTTCTAAGGATTCTAAATCGTCATAAGGCACTTTTATAAAACCTGGAGTATACGGTCCAAAGTTTTTCCTTGCGACGGGATCGTTGGAAAATGAAATAATCGTTGTGGTTCTGCCATGAAAATTATTTTCACAAACAACAATTTTAGCTTCATTTTCATCAATGCCGTTCACCTCATAAGCCCATTTCCGGCAAATTTTTATAGCAGTTTCCACAGCTTCAGCTCCTGTATTCATAGGTAAAAGCTTATCGAACTTAAAAAACTTGCTAGCAAATTCTTCAAATCGGCCAAGCATATCGTTATAAAATGCTCGTGAGGTAAGCGTGAGTTGTTGCGCTTGTCCTACCAAGGCATTGATAATTTTTGGATGGCAATGGCCTTGATTCAAAGAAGAGTATGCGGACAGAAAATCATAATACTTCTTTCCTTCTGCATCCCAAACATAAACACCTTCGCCGCGACTTATAACAACTGGTAGAGGGTGGTAATTATGCGCGCCATACTCGTTTTCAAGGTCCATCGCTTGTTGCGATGTTAAATGGTCTAAAACTGCCATTTTCTGAAATTTAAATTAAGCTTACACAATTCCTTCTTATATGGAGAGAAATCATCCAAAATTTGAGATTGCAAATTACTAATAAATGAATGGATTATTGAAGCAAACCATACAATTATCCTATTTTTGCCGCATGGCCAGAAAAGGTAAAAAACAGCATTTTTCAGAAATTGAAGTAATAGACGCAGGTGCAAAAGGGAAAAGCGTTGCAAAATCCCCAGACGGAAGGGTGGTTTTCCTTTCCAATGCAATACCTGGTGACGTTGTCGATGTTCAAACCTTTAAAAAAAGAAAGAACTTTTTTGAGGGTAAGGCGATTCACTTCCATAAACTATCAGAAAAAAGAACTGATCCCAAATGCCAACATTTTGGCACATGCGGTGGTTGCAAATGGCAGCATATGGGATACGAGCATCAGCTCTATTACAAACAAAAAGAAGTTGAAAACAACCTAAAACGCATTGGCCACCTAGAACTTCCTGAAATTTCACCTATTCTCAGATCAGACAAAATTTATTTTTACAGGAATAAAATGGAATTTTCCTTCAGCAACAATCGTTGGATTACTGAAGAAGAATCACGTTCAGGACAGATTATTGAAGAAAAAAACGCTCTTGGTTTTCACATACCTGGAATGTGGGATAAAATATTAGATATTGAAAAGTGTTGGCTACAAGAAGACCCAAGCAATGCCATCAGAAATTCTATAAAAACTTACGCCTTAGAGCATAATTTGGAATTTTTTGATGTTAAACGCCAAGAAGGGCTTTTGCGAACACTTATGATAAGAACAAGCTCCACTGGCGAAATAATGGTTCTGCTACAATTCTTTAAGGAAGATAAGTTGCAGCGGGAAGGTTTACTTAATTTTCTGATCGAATCGTTTCCTGAAATTACGTCTCTGTTATATGTTATCAATTCTAAGGCAAATGATACAATATATGACCAAGAGGTAATTTGCTATTATGGACGGGATTATATTTTAGAACAAATGGAAGATTTGCAGTTTAAAATAACTGCAAAGTCGTTTTACCAAACAAACTCTGAGCAGGCTAATAACCTTTATAAGGTTACACGTAATTTTGCCGACTTAAAAGGCGATGAAATTGTGTTCGATCTGTATACTGGAACAGGAACCATTGCCCAATTTGTCGCTTCCAAAGCCAAAAAAGTTGTTGGTGTTGAGGCAGTTCCAGAAGCAATTGAAGCCGCAAAAGAAAATGCCAAGGCAAACAACATCACCAACACCCAATTTTATGTAGGTGATATGAAAGAAGTGTTTACAGATCAATTTATTAAACAACATGGACAACCTGATATTATAATTACTGATCCGCCTCGGGATGGTATGCACCCAGCGGTTGTGGAACAACTTATTAAAATAGCACCCGAAAAAATTGTATATGTCAGCTGCAACAGTGCAACACAAGCAAGAGATTTGGCGTTAATGAAAGAGAATTATATAATTGAGAAAGTGCAGCCAGTGGATATGTTTCCTCAGACCTTCCATGTAGAAAATGTTGTACTTTTGAAACGAATTTAGATTGCTACAAAGCAGCCTCAATACATGAGAATTTTTCCATCAAACTTATTTTCAGCTTCCAATAGAAATTTGCTAAAGGCCTTCTTAGCATTGATTATTTTAGGCTTCATCATTGTTCTATATAATTGTGAACGTGATGATATCTGTAGTTCTGCCACCCCTACTACACCCCATTTAATTATCCGTTTTTTTGATATTGACAATCAAGATGCAGGCAAGACAGTTAATGATTTAACCATTTTTGGTGAAGGGTCTGAGATACCAATTTACAATTTAGCAGATATAGATTCAATTGCCCTGCCATTGAATATTGAGGGAGAAGGAATTTCAACAACAACTAAATTTCAATTTATTCAAGATGCCGCAAATAACCCGAATATAGATGAAATCGAGGTTACCTATACTCCTGAATTCGTATATGTTTCTCGAGCATGTGGATATAAAAGCATCTTTAACGACCTTCAGATTAGAATAATTTCAGAAGGTATTGAAAATTGGGTACGTCTATCTGAAATAATTTATTCAACCGTTGACAATGAAACAGAAGCACACGTTTATCTCTTTCATTAGTCTTGTATTATTGGTGATTACCACCAATATTGGATACGGACAATCAGATACCTTAACAGTGGCTAATGATACCATAGTTTATAAAGTTAGATATGGCCTAAGGCTTGGTGGTGATTTGAGCAAAATTGCTCGAACACTAATTGAAGAAGGTTATACTGGTTTCGAAATTCAAGGCGATTATCGTTTGACACGAAATCTTTACTTAGCAGGTGAAATTGGAACAGAGGATAAGGAAACTGAAACTGATTATTTAACCGTTAATACAACAGGTAGTTATTTCAAGGCGGGAGTAGATTACAATTTTTATACAAACTGGCTCGATATGGATAATCTTATTTATGGTGGTCTTCGTGCTGGGCTTAGTAGTTTTAAACAAAACTTAACTAGTTATACCATTTATAACACCGACCAATATTGGGACAATCCATACACCAACACAGATGGGCCTGAATTTAGTGGCCTTTCTGCAATATGGACCGAATTAATCATAGGTTTAAAGGCCGAGATTTTACGTAATTTGTATATGGGTATTAATGTTCAGTTCAAGTACTTATTAACCAATGATGAACCCCCCAATTTTGAGAACATTTATATTCCGGGTTATAATAGGACTTATGACAGCGGTAGAATAGGCTTTGGATATGGGTATAACATCTCCTATTTAGTGCCAATTTTCAAAAAGGATAAAAAGGTTAAGCAACAAACTCCTTAAAGACTTTTTAAATTTTCCCAAAAATGATTACTTTTTATTCATTATTCTCCAATAATGGAAAAAGAAGAGATTGCTTTATTAATCAAAAAGAAAAACGATATCCTAATTGAGTATTTAACCAATCAGGATGATGAATTATGGGAAGCAGGACCAAAAGGAAAATGGTCTACTGGAGGCCATGCAAAACATTTGTTACAAGCGATAAAACCTGTAAATTTTGCCCTTAGCCTACCTCGTATTGTTTTAAAATCAAGGTTCGGCACCACAAACAGGCCCTTGCGAAACTACGATGAAATAATTTCAAGATACCTTCAGAAATTAGAAGATCAACCAAATGCTACATTTGGACCTTCAAAAAATATGAAAACACCTCCGTTAAAAGATAAATTTTACTTTATAGATCGGCTTCAAATGGAACACATGAAACTTGTCTATAAAACCCGGCATCTGTCTGACAAAAATTTAGATGAACTTGTATTACCTCACCCATTAATGGGGAAAATGCCTATCAGAGAAATGTTGCAGTGGACAGCGTATCATATTGAGCACCACACGAATATTTTAAAAAAGTCATATACCCCATAAACGTTAAATTTCTGCAAAAAGTCGACCTCAACCGCATAATTCTTGCAAACCAAATACGTAACTTTATAGGGCTATTTAATTAATTAAAAACCCTCAATATGAAAACGTTGAAACCAATTATGTTAATGCTGGTTATTGGATTGTTAACCTTCTCAATGTCAGCGCAAAACAAAAAAGACAAAAAGGTTATTAAAGATGCTGAAGCTGCTAAAGAATTGTTATTAAAGGAAAGCCCGAGTCTAAAAAAATATTTTAACACTGCGGCTGGTTATGTTATTTTTCCAAATGTTGGCAAAGGAGGCTTTATAGTGGGTGGTGCTTCGGGTAACGGAGTTCTATACCAAGGCGGAAAAAAGCAAGGAATGGCCGGTGTAAAAGAATTGAATATAGGATTACAAGCAGGTGGACAAGCCCTAATTGAAGTTATTTTCTTTGAAACTTCAAAAGAGGTTAAACATTTTAAAGAGGGGAATTTTGCCTTCGATGCAGGAGTTTCAGCCGTTGCATTGAAATCTGGAGAAACCTTCGATGCTAAATATGATGACGGGGTCGCTGTATTTACTCATACAAAAGGTGGGTTAATGGCAGAAGCATCTGTAGGCGGTCAAAAATTTGATTACAAGGCTTTTTAATGTAAACCTTTAATAATTAAGAAAGGCTGTTCACATCTGAACAGCCTTTCTTAATTATGGAGGAAATTTAATCTTGGTACTTAGCTTTTTTACTTCCCTCATAGATTTTATAATTCACTAATCTAGATTCTAACTTGGCATTGAAAACCTTAATTTTTCGTGAAGGACGTAACCCTACATGCTTTAAGGCATCTAAATTTGAGGTTATAAACCAAGCATCCGTATTAGTATAACTTTTCTTTAAAGTATCACCAATTGCTGCATAAAATGACTCCATTTCTATCGACAATCGCTCCCCATATGGAGGATTAAAAAGCATATGTAAAGGGCCTTGTGTATTCTTTTCAGATTTAAAAAAATCTTCATGCTCAACTGTAATAAATTCTTCAAGGTTTGCATTAGCTATATTGCCCTTGGCCTTTGCTATTGCCGAAGGAGATTTGTCATAGCCAACTAATTTATAATGAAAATCACGAACCTTTTTCAACAAGGATTCCTCAATTGTTTCAAACAAATCCACATCCCAATCTTGCCAACGTTCAAAGGCAAACTCCTTTCGCATTAAATTAGGGGGAATATTACAAGCAATCATAGCAGCCTCTATAAGAATCGTACCACTACCACACATGGGATCCAAAAAATTAGATTTACCATCCCAACCAGAAAGCAATAACAAGCCAGCAGCTAGTACTTCATTTATGGGTGCAATATTCGTGGCTGTTTTGTAACCACGTTGATGCAAGGATTCTCCAGAGGTATCCAAAGAAATGGTACAAACTTGTTTATCTATATGTACATTAATTTTTAATGAGGGATACCTTAAATCGATATTGGGCCGATTTCCCCTTACATCACGAATTTTATCTACGATAGCATCTTTGGTTTTTAAAGCAATAAATTTTGAGTGCTTAAATTGATTTGAGTTAACTGTTGCATCTACAGCCAAAGTTCCGTTATCAGGTATCAGAGCTGCCCAGTCCAATTTGTAAACTTGTTTATATAAATCATCCTCATTAAAAACCCTAAATGTTTTTATTGGTTTAAGAATTTTAATGGCGGTGCGAAGAGCCAAATTAGCCTTGTACATAAACCCTTTATCACCAACAAAACTAACGCTACGCACTCCTTTATTAATATCCATGGCCCCTAGTTGCAAAAGTTCTTTTGCTAGGATATCTTCAAAACCAAACATTGTTTTGGCCAGCATATTAAAATTGTCATTCATCTTATTATCCCTTTGGTGCCAAAAATACGCTATTTTTGGGGGATTTTTAGCCGGTACATTAGCTTATAAATATTTGAAAGGCTTTAAAAATTGAATAATCTTTAATGAAATAATGGAAGGATCTTTCATCTACATTTTACCAATATTGGCGGTAATTATTGGGGTTTTAATAACCTTGTTTCTAGGAAAAAACAAATCGCTTTTCACTAAGTTATTGTTGCCATTTAGTGGTGCCTTCTTACTGGCACTCACCCTTTTCGATTTACTGCCTCATGTTTATGAATCCTTAGATGCTAAAACCACCGGTCTTTTGATTATGATCGGTATTTTAATTCAAATTGTTTTGGAATTCTTTTCTAAAGGTGCGGAGCATGGCCACATTCATTTGGAACACACCCACACTTTTCCTTGGCTATTGTTTTTAAGTCTCTGCGCCCACAGTTTACTAGAAGGTTTTCCAATTTCTGAATCGAATACAATGGTTTATGGAATATTAATCCATAAAATCCCTATCGCTGCCGTAATGACCGTTCTAATGCTTCATACAAATTGTAAAAAATGGCAGGTATGGACTTTTCTAATTTTATTTGCCTTAATGACTCCCCTAGGAACTTTTCTAGGAACAGAATCGGGTATTTTTACTGAATATCTTATCTATATTAATGCCATCGTCATTGGTATATTTTTGCATATTTCAACCACTATAATTTTTGAAACTGGCAAAGATCACAGTTTCAATCTATCCAAATTATTGGCTGTTATTTTAGGTTTTTTAATTGCTTATTTCTTATAAACAATAGTGTTTAGCAAAGAAGAATCTAGAAAATTACGGCAGGAGTTTTGGACTAGCTTTGGAAAATCCTTTCCAAGGAAATGGATTTTGTATGATACCAAAATTAAGGGATTTAGTTTCAAATTTCATTTTGACAACAAATCTGCTCTAGTGGCTTTGGATATTGAGGATGATTTGGAAAACCGGATAAAATATTGGGAACGATTGATTGCCTTGAAGTCAATTTTGATAGAAGAATTTTTACCTAATGCCATTTTCGACGAAATGTTTATACTAGAAAACGGTAAAGAAATTTCACGAATCTATATTCCTCTAGAGGAAAAGGTATCGATCCATAACAAAAACTCTTGGCAACAGGTTATGGTGTTCTTCAATTCAACCATGACAAAATTTGAAGAATTTTTTCTTGAATATGAGGATATTTTAAATGCCTAGACTACGTAACGGAAGATCATCAGAAAATGGCAAATAGCTCCTCCTAAAACACATAAATGCCATATGACATGATTAAAAGGAATTTTTTCAATCGCATAAAAGACTACTCCTAGAGTATAAAAAGCCCCACCTGCAAATAACAAATTCATCCCTCCTTGTGGCATTAAGAGCGATAGTTCATTATAGTCTATCACAACCAACCAACCCATGACCAAATAAAGTATTAATGAAAATGCTTCAAAACGACCGGTGAAGAATATTTTTAAAAGTAATCCAAAAGCCGCTATAGCCCAAACTAAACTGAATAACAGCCATCCCTTACTCTCCGCCAAGGTTATTAAGGTTACAGGAGTATAAGTACCAGCAATTAATAGGTAAATGCTGATGTGGTCTAATTTCCTATAAAGTTGCTTTTTACGTCCCTCCGCCACCGAATGGTATAAAGCGGATGCAGAGAAGAGAATAATAATGGAAATCCCATAAACAATAACACTAGCTAAACTGTAAGGATGTTTATTCGAGGTATAAACTATCAATAAAATAAGCCCAATCAATCCTAAAAAAGCCCCGAGACCGTGACTCCAAGCGTTTAATTTTTCTTCTAATGCCGTTTGGCTCCTCACCTAGTTCGTTTTGGTAATGTTAGAGGCCAACCATTTATCAGTAAGATCATAATAATCTATGTCGAATGCCGGATTTTGGCGCTTAAGCTGCCCACTTTGGAATGCACGCTGTAATATATCTTCAATTAAAAAATCTTCTTTTACCTCCAGAGGTTTATATTCTTCTTTCAATGAGATATTAAATAATTGGGCCGTACTATTATACCAAAAAGCTCGCCAACCATTTCTTAGGTTTTTTACCAAATCGAATGTTGTTTCCCCTGTTTGCCTATAAATTAATTTAACGAGTATCTGTCCTTCTGTTCGTGTGAGTTTCTTTAACTCGGCAGAAAATTCCTCTTCTATATATTTTTGAATAATTTTTGCATAAGCCTTCCGTTCACTTTTGCGCTCCAACATCCCTAAACGCTCGTTAAGCGCTTTTAATCGTTCTGCAGCCAGTTTAGCGTATGGATAAACTTTTATGGTTTTCCTTTTTAGTATAAGATAGCGAATACGATCATTTTTACTGTCAAACTGCAATTTTTGCAGTAATAAGACCTCATCTAAATCTATGGCAGTTTTGGGTATGGAATCCCCTTCAACAATTATCCATTCGACTTCTGTACTATCTTGAGGAATAGATTGTTGTGCATTTGCTGTTAAAGCAAAAAATACTATGATAAATAGCAAATATTTCATGTGCAATAGGCATTGCCAAAATCATTCCAAACCTACAAATTTTTTGAACTGAACGATAATCCGCAATCATTATTTGTTTTTTTTTAACGTTGCCTATTATTGTTGCCGTCCTTGGCGATTTATGAAGTTATATAACTGCAAATTCTATCACTTATTACTATTTTTATACAAAATTTGATACATGGCAAAAAAGAAGGTCTTAAACAAAAAATCATTAGAATTCCTGAAAAATTACCTGAACAATGCGGCGCCTACCGGTTACGAATGGGATGGACAAAAATTGTGGATGGAATATCTAAAACCTTATGTAGATACTTTTATCACTGACACATATGGGTCTGCTGTAGGTGTTATAAACCCTAAAGCGAAATACAAGGTTGTTATTGAAGGACATGCTGACGAGATTTCTTGGTACGTCAATTACATCTCTGACAACGGGCTGCTGTATGTCATTAGAAATGGTGGTAGCGACCATCAAATTGCACCAAGTAAAATCGTAAATATCCATACCAAGAATGGAATTGTAAAAGGAGTCTTTGGCTGGCCTGCCATTCATACACGAGACAAATCTAAAGAGGAACCCCCGAAACCTGAAAACATATTTATAGATATTGGATGTAGCACCAAGGAGGAAGTTGAAAAAATGGGAGTACATGTCGGCTGTGTAATAACTTACCCAGACGAGTTCCACATCCTTAATGACAACAAATTTGTATGTAGAGCCTTGGATAATCGTATGGGAGGGTTTATGATTGCGGAGGTTGCCCGACTGCTCTCAGAAAATAAAAAGAAATTACCTTTCGGTCTATATATAACCAATTCCGTTCAAGAGGAAATAGGTTTGCGTGGTGCTGAAATGATCACACAAACAATTAAACCAAATGTGGCCATTGTTACTGATGTTACGCACGATACCACCACCCCAATGATTGACAAAAAGAAAGAGGGGCATCTTGAATTGGGTAAAGGTCCGGTGGTAGCATACGCCCCTGCAGTTCAACAAAAATTGCGTGATTTAGTAACCGAAACGGCTGAAAAGAATAAAATTCCTTTTCAACGTTCTGCATTGTCTAGAGCTACTGGAACAGATACAGATGCCTTCGCTTACAGCAACGGTGGTGTTGCCTCAGCACTAATATCATTGCCGTTACGATATATGCATACAACTGTTGAAATGGTGCACCAAGATGACGTTGAAAATGTAATTCGCCTGATTTACGAAACTTTATTAAATATAAAAGACGGCCAATCATTTAGTTATTTTGATTAACCTTTTAATGTTTTGGAAGACGAGCTAATTGACATTACAGATGAAAACGGAAATCCATTAGGTAAGGCCGTTCCTAAATCTGAAATTCATAAAAATGGGTTGTACCACCATACAGCCCATTTGTGGCTTTATACTCATGATAAAAACATTCTGTTGCAGCAAAGGGCTGCTTCAAAAAGTATTTGTCCACTTATGTGGGACGTTTCGGTCGCTGGACATGTAGATGCCGGTGAAACGGTAGAGCATGCAGCAGCTAGGGAATGTTTCGAGGAGCTAGGTCTCAAAGTGAATACCTCAGATTTTGAAAAAGTTGGAATTTTCCCATGTTTTCAAACCTATGACAATGGTATTAAGGATTTTGAGTTCCACAATACGTTTATTTGCCAATTTGAAGATCCCATTTCAGAGTTACAAATCGACCCTATTGAGGTTGAAAATATTAAACTGGTAAATTTCATAGAATTCGAGCACCTACTTGAACATAGTGGTAATAACAACCATTTTGTACCTTCAAACAGGAAATATTATGAAACTGTATTGCAATCCATACGCAATAAATTTAATTGAGGCTGAAATATGACTCTACTCCTCTTGGCAATAGCGCCTGTGTCGATAATAATGATCTTTATTTACATAATGGATCTTTATGAAAAAGAACCCTTAAGGCTAATATTGTCGCATTTCACCCTGGGAGCCCTTGTAAGTGTTATGATTTCCACTATAATGTATTTAATATTTGATTGGTTTGTCCCTTTGCCAAATGATGAAAGTATAATTCAACTATTAGTAAAAGCATTTGTAGTGGTAGGGTTTACTGAGGAGTTCAGTAAATACATAATTGTGAGATTTTATAGTCAACGGAAATTTGAATTTAATGAGCCCTATGATGGCATTATGTATGCAGTGCTAGTGTCAATGGGTTTTGCGGCAACTGAAAACATTTTGTACGTTCTACAGGGCGGTATGGAAGTAGCCATTATCAGAGCTTTTACTGCAGTACCAGCACATGCGATATTTGCGATTATGATGGGATATTTTATGGGAAAGGCAAAATTTTCAAAACATAGGGTTTTCAACAACCTATTAGGACTTTCATTAGCCATAATTTTCCATGGAGCATATGACTTTTTCTTATTCATAGATTTTATCCCAGGTTTTTGGATTGGCGCCATTGTATCCTTGGTAATTGGCATAATTTTATCCGTTAGAGCCATTAGAAAACATCAAAGGAATAGTTTGTTCAAAATGGATTCTTAGTTCTCTTTAAAACATTCTATGAAAAATACAATAGCACAAAGAATTGCAGATTTTCTAAAGGATTTCCCGCCCTTCGACCGGCTTACACCTACCCAAAACCTATTTATCGCTCAAAACATTACTGTAAAATATCTAGATAAAAACTCGTTTATATTTGATGCAAAGACACCACTACAACCTCATTTTTATGTAATTAATAAGGGAGCAGTTTTGTTGCAGACAGAGATAAACGGGGTTGATAAACAGCTTAATAAATATGATGAAGGGGATATTTTTGGATTAAGGGCAATTTTTGCAAAAGAGAGTTATTCAATGACAGCCATCGCTGAGGAGGATACAATCCTGTATTGCATCCCCATCGAGATTTTTAGGCCACTTGCAGAGAATAACAGAGCCGTCGGCCAGTTTTTAATTGAAAGTTTTGCCTCCAATACAGAATTCCCATTTTCAACCACCCAACAAGAAACCTTATTTGGTAATGCGACTGGGCAAATTGAAATGAGTGAAGAACTTTTTGAGTTGCAACCTACCGATTACATAAAAAAAGTCGTTACTGCTTCACCAGATATGGAAATACGAAAGGTGGCCGAGAAAATGACTGAAAAAAACATTGGTTCAATTGTTATTACAGAAAAAGGTTTACCTATAGGAATTATAACTGACAAAGATTTAAGAAACAATGTGGCTACCGGTAAGTTTGGAATAGATGCTCCAGCCAAGGATGTAATGAGCTCACCTGTATTGTGTTATACTAAGAGTATTTCTATTGCCCAGGCTCAATTAAGCATGATGAAACATCAAGTGGGGCACCTTTGTATAACCGAAGATGGAACCCCGAATACTAAATTAATAGGAATTGTTGCCCAAAATGATATAATCGTTAAGAAAGGCAGCAATCCAACCATTTTGATGAAGGCCATTAGCAGAACCAATTCTACCAAAGAATTAAGGAGAATTAGGAAAAAAACCATGCTTCTTTTAAAGGGTTATATCAATCAAAATATTCCAATGACCCTTATAATGCGCATCATGTTTGAACTGAATGATGCCACCATTAAACATGTTATAAAGCGCTGTTTAAAAAAAATGGACTCCCCTCCTCCTGTTCCTTTCGCCTGGATGTCTTTGGGAAGTCAAGGTCGGAAAGAACAGCTTTTGCATACAGACCAAGACAATGCCATAATTTTTCAAAATGTTCCAGATGAAACTATTGACGAAGTCCGTTCTTATTTTTTGAAACTTGCTAAAAAAGTAAATAAGCGACTAGATATAATTGGCTTTGATTTTTGTCCTGGTGACATGATGGCTAAAAATCCTAACTGGTGTTTAAGTCTCGATGAATGGAAACATCAATTCACAAAATGGACAACAGACACAGGAAACGATGAAATTTTACTTTGCTCTATCTTTTTTGACTTCGATATCACCTATGGAGATGCAACTTTGACAAGTAAATTGGCAGATCATATTTTTGAAATAACCAGGAACAATCAAATATTCTTGTCGAAACTTGCTGCCAGTGCACTAAGAAGTCCTTCACCTTTTGGATTTTTTAGACAATTTTTGGTGGAACAAGATGGCGAATACAAAGACCATTTCGATCTAAAAAAACGTGGACTGATGCCTATAACAGATGCCGGCCGCGTTCTAGCAATTTCCTATCGCTTGAAAAATATTAATAATACAGCTGAGCGTTTTGAAGAATTGGCTAGAATTGTACCAGAAAATGAAGAACTCTTCCTTTCTTGCTCCTATACTTCAAAAGCTTTGTTGAAATTCAGGACAAAACATGGCCTAATTAACAACGATAGTGGTCGATTTATTGAATTGGAGACTCTTACAAAAGAGGAAAAAATGAAATTGAAACGTTGTTTTAAAACAATAGGAAATGTTCAAGAATTAATTAAAGTTAAATTCAACGTTCAAAATTTCTAAAAATGTCGAGTTGGTTTTCAAAAAATACCTATCCAAAATATTGGCTCGATTATTTAGAAAATTTCAAAAATCCGCTACCGAAGACCATTAGAGAGAACCGTTTTGTGGTAATTGATACCGAAACCACAGGATTTCACTTAGATTTAGATAGAATACTGAGTATTGGCGCGGTAATCATTGAAGACTTGGAGATAAAGGTCTCAGAAGGGATGGAGGTTTATGTAAAGCAAGATAAATTTAATCCTGAAACAGTAGAAATTCATGGTTTATTGAGAAATGAAAAGGTTAAAACCATTACCGAAGAAGAATCCCTGAAATTATTTTTAGATTTCATTGGTAACTCAATCATTGTTGCGCATCATGCCCAATTTGACATTGGTATGATAAATTCAGCACTCAACCGAAGAGGATTGCCCAATCTAAAGAATAAATTAATTGACACTGTCGATATGTACCGGGCAACCCAAATTAAATCTAACCTTATTTACAAACGGAAAACTTATAAATTAGATGATATAGCTTACGATTATGGCATAGATCTTTCTGACCGGCATACAGCTGCAGGCGACGCTTTTATAACAGCTTTGATATTTTTAAGAACCGTCAATAAATTAATGGCCAAGCCAAAATTTAATCTAAAAAAATTGTTGAAACTCTAGGATCACTCCATTCCATACATTAATCGTATCTTTAACAGATAACTTTTTATTACATGAAAATTGTTTCTGCGACTGTGGATGACCACCATAAGATTGACCTAGAAAATCATCCGCAAAAGACTCCAGATATCCTCAAAATTGATGAATCTACTTATCATATTATCCATGATTCCAAGTCGATTAAAATTGATATTATCCAGAGCGACATCCTTAATAAAACTTACAAATTAAGGTTAAATCATAAAATTTATAACATTCAATTAGAAAGTGACTTAGATGTGTTAATTGAACAGTTAGGTTTAACTACAGATCAAGCTAAATCTATCGATAAAATAGTCGCTCCTATGCCTGGTTTAATTTTACAAATTATGGCTGAAGAGGGTAATGAGGTCAATGAAGATGAACCGCTCCTAATTTTGGAAGCCATGAAAATGGAAAACGTCATTTTATCGCCTAAGTCGGGCATAATAAAATCTGTGGCAGTGAAAACCGGAAAGACGGTTGATAAAAATGACCTCCTAATTGAATTTGAAGAATAATGCATACCATAAAAAAAGTACTTATCGCTAATCGTGGTGAAATTGCGGTTAGAGTTATAAAAAGCTGCAAAAAACTTGGAATAAAAACTGTAGCAGTATATTCTGAAGCGGATCGAGATGCACTGCACGTTAAATTTGCTGATGAAGCGGTCTGTATCGGACCTCCTCCCTCCAAAGATTCTTATTTAAATGGTGATAAAATAATTGAGGTTGCTAAAGACCTGGCGGTAGATGCCATCCATCCTGGATATGGGTTTTTAAGCGAAAATGCAGATTTCGCCAAGAAGGTTGTAGACAATAATCTCGTTTTTATAGGACCAACTCCTGCTGCCATTACAACCATGGGCAGTAAACTTGCCGCTAAGGAAGCCGTTTCCCAATACGATATACCTCTTGTTCCAGGCACTGAAAATGCCATTGATGATATTGGCAAGGCAAAGGAAATAGCCAATTCAATAGGATATCCTATTTTGATTAAAGCTTCTGCTGGAGGAGGTGGAAAGGGAATGCGTATTGTTGAAAATCCAAACGATTTTGAATCTCAAATGGATCGTGCAGTAAGTGAAGCCAAGTCCGCTTTTGGTGATGGTTCTGTTTTTATTGAAAAATACATTCAATCCCCAAGGCATATAGAAATTCAAGTTTTGGCTGATAGCCATGGAAACGTTATTCATTTAGGTGAACGTGAATGCAGCATTCAAAGAAGACACCAAAAAGTAGTTGAGGAGGCACCTTCGACTTTTGTTACCAAAAAAATAAGGGAGGAAATGGGGCAAGCGGCGGTTAACGTTGCAAAATCATGTAATTATACAGGCGCTGGTACAGTTGAATTTCTGATGGATGAAAACAAGAATTTTTATTTTCTTGAAATGAATACCCGACTTCAAGTTGAACACCCTATCACCGAATTGGTTACTGGCCTAGACTTAGTTGAACTTCAAATTAAAATTGCACAAGAAGAGGTTCTTCCCCTTAGTCAAGACGATATTCAATTAAATGGCCATGCCATAGAACTTCGTGTTTATGCCGAGGATCCATATGACTCATTTCTACCGAGTATAGGCAAACTAAACACCTATAAAATTCCTGAAGGGAAAAATATTAGGGTTGACAATGGCATTGAAGAAGGCCAGACAGTTCCAATTTATTACGATCCTATGCTCGCCAAATTGATAACTTATGGTGACACAAGAGCCATGGCAATTTCGTTAATGAAGCAGGCAATTTCAATGTATAATGTTGATGGTGTTTCCACGACCTTATCGTTTGGATTATTCGTTATGGAGCACGCTGCCTTTTTGAGCGGAGATTATTCCACCAACTTTGTTGCGAATTATTTTACGAAGGACGCCATTGATAAGCATGAAGAAATGGAGCGCTTTGTGGCCACTTTTGTTGCCAGGCATCACCACCAATTAGAAATTAAAAAATTGAAGCTTCCCAAAACTGTTTAAGCTATGGACTCTAAAATAAAAACACTTCAACATAAAATTGAAAAGGCACATGATGCTGGGGGTGAGAAGAGAATTGGAAAACAGCATTCTAAAAAGAAATTAACCGCAAGAGAACGTATATCATATTTTTTAGATGAAGGTTCCTTTGAGGAAATAGGTATGTTGGTAACCCACCGCACCAAAGATTTTGGACTGGAAAATCAAATTTATTATGGTGACGGGGTGGTTACAGGCTACGGAACAGTCAATGAACGGTTAGTCTATGTATTTGCACAAGATTTTACGGTGTTTGGTGGAGCCTTGTCTGAAACGCATGCTGAAAAAATTTGCAAAATAATGGATTTGGCAATGACCGTTGGCGCACCATTAATTGGACTTAATGATTCAGGAGGGGCACGTATTCAGGAAGGAGTAAGGTCTTTGGGAGGCTATGCTGATATTTTCTACCGAAATGTAAAGGCCTCTGGAGTGATACCTCAAATTTCTGCTATTATGGGTCCATGCGCAGGTGGGGCAGTGTATTCTCCTGCTATGACTGATTTTACGATTATGGTGCAAGATTCCAGTTACATGTTTGTTACAGGGCCTAACGTTGTAAAAACTGTTACGAATGAAACAGTTACCTCCGAGGAACTTGGTGGTGCCTCAACTCATTCCGAAAAATCTGGAGTAGCACATTTAACGGCGGCAAACGATATCTTGGCTTTAGAAAAAATCAAAATCCTACTCTCCTATTTGCCCGCTAGCAATAAGGAAACTACTCCTGTATTACCTTTTGAATTGGGTGAAGAATTGAGACCTGAGCTTTCATCGATTATACCAGACAATCCTAATCATCCCTATGATATGCTTACAATTATTGAGCATATTGTGGATAAGGACTCCCTATTTGAAATTCAGGAAGATTTTGCTAAAAATATAATTATAGGTTTTGCAAGGATGGGAGGAAGAAGTGTTGGTGTTATTGCCAACAATCCGATGTTTTTGGCAGGTTGCCTTGATGTTGACAGTTCAAGAAAAGCTGCCAGATTTGTACGCTTTTGTGATAGTTTCAACATTCCTTTATTGGTTTTGGTAGATGTACCTGGTTTTTTACCCGGCACGGATCAGGAATGGAACGGAATTATCGTTCACGGGGCTAAACTTTTATATGCTTTTAGTGAGGCAACAGTTCCTAGAATTACCGTTATTACTAGAAAGGCCTACGGAGGAGCGTATGATGTGATGAATTCCAAGCACATTGGGTCTGACCTAAATTTTGCTTGGCCCTCCGCTGAAATTGCTGTTATGGGAGCTAAGGGAGCGGCAGAGATTATTTTTAAAAATGATATAGCAAATGCTGCAAATCCTGAGAAGGAATGGAAGGCCAAAGAAAAGGAATATGCTGATTTATTCGCTAACCCTTACAGTGCTGCAGAAAGAGGTTTTGTTGACGAGGTAATAATGCCCGAAGAAACCAGACGGAAAATAATCAAGGGATTTGCAATGCTTCAAAATAAAACCGTTGAAAGCCCTAAAAAAAAGCACGGAAATATTCCGCTCTAGTCAAAATAGGCTTTCCTGTAATTCGGGGTAATTAATCCTGTCTAAAATATTTGGAAAGTCTGTGTCCATTTTAGTGGAATACAAATCTTTGGAAACGGTGTAATAATCCAATTTTTCTTCAGGATAGTGTTGCTGTACTAACTTTTTAATTATCTCCATTGAAGAATCAGGGTTTAACCACTCCTCCACTCCATCTTCATTTAGAATTAATGGTTGTCGCTTTTTCTTATTGTGAATGTGTTCAAACAAGGGGGAAGCCTTCTGTGTGAGTATACTGAATGTTATGTAGGTATCAATGACATTATAAATGCCTGCCAGCGACAATAGTTCATTTTTACCTGATGAAATATAATAAGGAAAGGATTTATTCTTTTGATGGTGAGGTTCAAAAAAACCAGTAACCGGTATCACACACCTCCTAACCATTGAAGCCTCTCTATACAAATAATGCGAAAATAATTTTTCGCTTTGGGCATTTAGTCCAGAACCATATTTAACCGATTCTTTGTAATATGGTTTAATGTCCTCTGCAGTTTTACCCCCAGGCACTATTCCCCAGACACCTGGAGCGAGCAAATCTTTGCGCTCCATTGGAATTATAAGCATGTTTGGATGCGCAAAACCATTGATATGATACCGAGGTTTATCGAATATGGAGCGAAATCGCTCTTCAGCAATTTTAACCCTATAGTGTTGCTCTTTTTCCTTAACGGTCTTTGTATCGCTCGTCTTATAACACATTCGATAAAATATATATCATAAGAGAGGTTAAATTCTGGCCTAGAAATTCCCTTATTTTTTTGAAAGCAATTCCCATTTGGGCCTCAACTGTTTTAACCGAAATGTCTAGTTCTTCTGCTATTTCATTATAAGTTAGGTTTTGAATCTTACTCATAAGAAATATTTTCTGGCATTTCGGCGGTAAACTTTCTACAATCTTTTTTGCTTTTAAAATTTTGGAGGAATTAACTTCATCCATAATATTATCAATGGCCTCCTGGGTTGTTTCAAAACGTAATTGTTCCAAAAAAGCATTCTGACTTTTTGTTTTCCGATACTCGTCAATAAACTTATTATAAACGGCCCTATATAGATAAGACTTAAGGGAGGTGTTAATCTTAATTGTGTTACGATTCTGCCATAAATATAATAGCACCTCTTGTACAAGATCTTCTGCATGATCACGATCGTTGGTATAAGACATAGCAAAATAGCATAGGCTCTCATAATATTTTAAATAAATATCATTGAATCTATCTTCGTGTAATCCTAACCAATTAGCCTCTTCCATTTCTCTTTAAGGAGGTTCGCATAAGAATTTACAATACTCTAAAAAAAATATTTAAAAAAAAATTAACTTTTTTTAGGGGTGTATCTAAGGTGCTTCCGTCAATCAATTAAACAATTGATAAAAAAATGCTCAAAAGCGTATTAATTAATACGTTTCAAGGCTAAACATAATGAACAAATCACACCTACATACTTTAATAGATAAATATATAGCAAATTCCCTCACCCCTGAAGAGGAATTTGAACTGGAACAATCAGCCAAGGATCCTGAAAATTTGGAAGTTATTAAACAACAAATTAGGGATCATGTATACATTAATAAAGCCTTGGTAGAATTTAATGCTGAAAAAGCGTTAAGAAAGTTTGAATCTAATAAGACCAATAAGGTAATTAGATTACCTCGCTTGTTAAAGTATGCCGCTATACTTATAGGAATAACTTTAGTTAGCGGATTCCTTTTTAAAACAGTATTCTTTAATGCATCAGAGGGGATTGAAGCTTTAGATAAGTTAGAAATAGTCGATAATAATGTACAGTTGATTTTAGGAAATGGTAATGTAACGAATATCAACCTATCGTCTAATGACAGCATCAACTTAAATTCTAATGGAGCTTCTGTTCTTCATAATACCACACAAATTTCATATGCTAACCTCATTTCAAATGAAGATAGTCTAATTGAAACTTTAGTCTATAACGAATTGAAAGTTCCGTACGGGAAAAAATTCACTATTGAATTATCAGACGGAACTGACGTCTACCTGAATGCTGGGTCAAGCATAAAATTCCCAATTAAATTTTTAGAAGGATTAAAAAGGGAAGTCTTTATAACTGGAGAGGCTTATTTTGATGTAACCAAAGACCAAGCTCATCCTTTTATTGTAAATACTGGCGACATGGCCGTGGAAGTTTTGGGTACAAGCTTTAATGTTTCAAACTATCCAGAAGATGCTTCTATTGATGTGGTTCTTGAAGAAGGTTCTGTAGCATTATCAAACACAGCGTCCTCAAGTATTTTAAAATTAGTGCCAGGAGAAAAAGGAAGTTTAGCAAAAAATGGCTCTGCAACCTTAACTAAAGAAGAGGTAAATACTAAAGTATATACTGGCTGGAGAGATGGTCGATTGACGTTCAGAAATATTTCCTTTAAAAACATTATCCCAAAATTGGAAAGAGAATATAATGTTGAAGTAATCAACAACAACAAGGATCTAAACGAGGAAAATTTCTATGCGAGTTTTAATGAAGAGGATATAAAAGTTGTATTGGGCTACTTCCAAGAAAGTTTTGATCTAAAATTTAATGTAGATAAAAATAAAATCACAATAAAATAACCTAAGTACCAAAGTTGTGTAAAAAATAACCGGAAATGCGGCAACATTCCCGGTTGTACCAAAGTGTTTAAATTAAATATTAACCACCTAATGATTTACTAATGTATGAAAAAAATCTATGAGCACCTCAAAGTGTCACCTTCGACACTAAAACTAACATTAAAAATGAAACTGACTTTCCTGATCTTGTTTACGGCTGTTATTAGCTTACATGCAAATGACTCCTATTCTCAGCGAAAATTAATCAACCTTCAATTGCAAGGTGTAACAATTGCACAGGCAATAGATGAAATTGAGGCCAATTCTGATTTCAATTTTATTTTTAACATTAAGGATGTTGATTTAACAAGAACAATCGACATTCAAGCGATGAATGTTTCTATCGAAAATGTATTAAACCAAATGTTTGGTAATACATTGACAGATTTCGTCATTAGAAACAAACAAATTATCTTAAAGGATAGAGAAATTTCTGTATCCACAGCACCAAAGCAACAACAAAATATTAGAGTTGTTGGTACTATTACCGATAGCAATGGTTTTCCATTAGCTGGTGTTACTGTTTTAAATGGAGCAAAAACATTGGGTGTCGCTACAGACATCGATGGGAAATTCTCCATAGCTCTACCATCTGATACAGAAAGCATTGTGGTTTCGTATCTTGGTTTTGAAACAAAAACTATTTTATTGGCAGAGATTGCTGACTTAACAAATGTTAGCATCACTCTTAATGAGTCAACAAGTCAATTAGACGAAGTGGTTGTTACGGGTTACCAAACGTTGTCTAAGGAACGTACAGCTGGTTCGTTCTCTAAACTGACTGCAGAAGATATTCAACAGAGACCTTCATCACCTAACATTTTGGAAAGAATTAGAGGTCAGGTCGCTGGTTTAAGTGTGAGTCCTGCAACAGGTCTTATCAATCTTAGAGGTCGGTCCACCATCTTTTCTTCTCAAGAAACACCGCTTATCGTAATTGATAACTTCCCGATGTCTGACCAGACTGCATTTAATTTGAACAACAATTTAGGTTCACTTAACCCTGAAGATATTGAATCTATTACGATTCTTAAAGATGCTTCTGCTGCTTCTATTTGGGGAGCAAGAGCGGCGAATGGTGTAATTGTAATTACCACTAAAAAAGGAACAAAAAATAGAAAGCCAACTGTTGCATTTTCTTCTTTTGTTGAGTTAGAAAACAAAATTGATACAGATGATTTTCAATGGATGAATACCGAACAGGAGATAGAATTAGACCAAGAATTTTTAGACAAAGGTTGGTATAATTTAAATAGTATTGCTAATTCTACTGGTAGTATCAATGATTTACATTTAGCATATATCTATAGAAATGGGTTGTCACCAGATGGCAACGTATGGTCTGAAAACACCTTTAATAATTTCATAGAAGAGCTTAAGGGCAGAAATATCAACAAGGAGTTTAGCAAACATTTCTTTAGAAATGCCCTTAGGGTAACCCATAATTTATCCATGCAGGGTGGTGGTGATAACAACACCTATTTCGCTTCATTGGCATATACAGATTATCAATCTGCCAACATAGGCAATGACGATGATCGTATAACCTTAACGGTTAATAACACTGTTGATTTTTCTGACAAAATTAAGTTTACCTCTTTGCTGTCTGGTGGTATCAGAAATCAAACACTAAATTCATTAAGCCCTAGCTTTGGAACTGCTGGAGCTGCAGAGGTTTTTCAACAATTACAGGCATATGACCAAATCCTTGATGAAAATGGAAACCTAAGACAGTATTATGTAGGTTGGAATCCATGGATATCCCAAGCTAGAGAAGAAGAGGTTGGATCACCAATGACTTTTAATTGGTTAGAAGAACGATTAAATAAAAATGACAGTGATATGAGAATGGACCTTAGGGCACGTTTTCAGTTAGATGCTGAAATTCTAAAAGATTTAACTGTTTCAAGTGCCTTTGCATATGAAATCAATTATTATAAAAGCGATACTTATAATAGTATGGACTTACCATCTCATCGTAATTTTATCAATGATTATTATGTGGATGGAGAATACCAAATACCTGTTGGAACCGATTATGCCCACGACCGAAACATAAGAAGAGGTTGGGTGTTCCGTAACAGTATTAATTGGGATAAGACATGGGGCGATCATCAATTGACTGTATTAGGTATTGGTGAATATTCAAGGTTTTACTCAGACAATATGTTTAACCGAGTGTATGGGTATGATGAGCAAAGTCTACAGTACATTCCGGCATCAGAGACACTTAGTGCTGGTGTCCAGAATTTCAACGGAAACCGTTTGTTCAGTAGACCATCTGATTATTTTTCAAAATCCGAAGAAGACATAAGAAATGTAAGTTTCGCGTCTAACTTAGCATATACGTATAAAGACAAGTACACTGTTAATGGTAGTATTAGAGTTGAACAAGCAAATATTTGGGGAAGTGATCCTGAATTCCGTTATAAACCATTATGGTCTGTTGCTGCCGGTTGGGAATTAGGAAGAGAAGATTTCATGGCTGACGTTTCATGGGTCGACAGATTAAAATTAAGAGCTTCATATGGTATCGGTGGTATTTCTGACAACTCATCATCCCCATATGCGCAGGCCATTCCTAGATCTATATTCTGGGGTAGACCTTATATTTATTCTCGCTTAAATGTGCCGTCTAACCCAAGTTTACGTTGGGCAGAAGTAGCAACAACCAATATAGGTGTAGATTTTGCATTGTTTGGCAATAAATTGTCTGGTACTGCAGAATATTATGTCCGTAAGAGTAGTGATATTTTAGGTAGAAGAGCAGTAGATCCTACAAATGGATGGGCATCTGCCACCTTGAATTATGCCGCTACCGACAATAAAGGATTTGAGTTATCATTGAACACTGATATAATATCTAACGATAACTTTAATTGGAATGTACGTGCCAATTTTAACTACAATGAAAACATCGTTACTAACTTCTATGGTGAAAATAACCAAGAGCCAAGCTTATTGGTCAATGGTGGTACCTTTTTACAAGGTGATCCATTCTTTAACCTGTACGCTTATAGATTTGGGGAAATCAATGATAATGGCGAGTTTATGGCTGCAAAAAGAGATGGTACTTTAGTACATTGGTCAGACATTCCTACTGAGATAACTTTAGAAGACATGGTGAGTGTTGGAACGGAAATAGCCCCATATTATGGAGGTTTAACCAATACCTTTACCTATAAAAGTTTTGATTTAAGTGTCCTTGTTAATTATCAAGCTGGACATTATTTTAAAAATTTTGTAAACTATTTGACTTCATCTGCAGGTACCTACAACAATACATCTTCTACTTTTGGAAATGTTAGAACAAATAAAATATGGAACGATCGTTGGAGACAACCGGGAGATGAAGCCTCCACTAATATACCACGTGCTTACTACGCAGGTATCAACCCAAGAACGGGTGAAAGCGAAGGTGGAAGCGGTGCCACATCTAGCCAAGGTTTTTATTGGACCAGTTCTGATATTAATTACCACAAAGCAGATTTCATAAGAATCCAGGAGATTATCCTAGGCTATAACATGCCGCAGAAATACATCGACAAAACGTTCTTTACCAATTTGAGGTTGAGTTTTCAAATAACCAATCCATATCTATGGACTGCAAATGACATAGATAGAGATCCAGAGGCCTTCTTTGATGATGCATATGTTAATCTAACGAGATATACATTAGGATTAAGAGCTAACTTTTAATAAAAAATGATTATGAAAATTAAATATATAGTATTAAGTCTGGTGGTAGCTTTTACATTCTCTTGTGAGAATCCAGATGAATTTTTAGATGTATTGCCAAAAGGAAGGGTTATTCCTTCTGCTCTTAAAGATTATGATGATCTATTAAGCAATTATGCCATATTAAGAGGTAAAGGCGAAAACTTACGTTATATGGATCCAGACGTATTTATGTCTGACGTTGTATATGGAAACATCCAAAACGATGTAGTCTCAACAAACGCTTATAGATGGGCGCATGATTTATACCCTGAAAATGGAAGAGATCAAGATTATATAGAATTTTATGACTATATCCATCAGTCTAATTTTATTTTGGAAAATATCGGTGATGCAGAAGTTGGCAATTACCAAGAAAGCATGAGGCCAATTCTTCGTGGAGAGGCTTTAGCGCAGAGAGCGTTCGAATATTTTCATGCTGTAAATGAATATGCACCACATTACGATCCTAACAATCCGGAAGAACTAGCAATCGCTATGCCTCTTTCGGTAGATTTGGAGGCTCAATTAGGCAAGTCAAGCACTGGTGACATTTATAATCAAATCCTTTCTGATTTAGAACGGGCAATGGAATTAATAGGTCCTGACTATCCTGCCATTAACAGAACAATGAACTGGAGACCTGGTACTGCATCTATTTTGGCGTTGTTAGCAGAAGTACATCTGTATATGGGTAATTTTTCAGAAGCGGTTAATTATTCAAACCAAGCCCTTGCTAAATACAACTTTCTTTACGATTACAATAATGTGGAGTTCAGAAACAGTTCAAATCCTTGGTTAGGTTATAGTGTAGGCGGTGATATCAACGCATGGATTTATGGTACACTTAACCAAGAAACTATTTGGAATCGCTATACGCAGTATGGGTTTAGAACACCACATTTATATCACCCAGACTTCGAAGCTTTGTACGATAAGGATAATGATAGAAGATGGCATTTATTTTCTACTCAAGTGACTAGTGCAGGTTTAGACACTTCTCCTAACTACTGTTATATCTATGTAGGAGAGCGCAGTGTGGGTCTTACAACCTATAGGTTGATGCTTACAAATGCTGAAGCCAAAGCAAGAACTGGTGATGGATCTGGTGCTATAGCAATGTTAAATCAGTTGTTAGAAATGCGTATTACAAATTTCACACCTTATACGCATACAGACAATGCATCTACTTTACAACTTATCAAAAATGAGAGACGTAAAGAATTACATGGATCTTCATTGAACATTTTCGATCAGAAGAGATACCATATTTATGGAGACAATGTACCAACCTATACGAGGGTAATTCCAGATTCAGGTGATACGGTTACTTTAGAACCTGGAGATGAGGGTTATTATTTAGGTATAGCACCTGCTATATTAAATTTAAACCCTAACCTTAGAGATTAATTTTCCAAGAAGTATTCGGAAGAAGGCAAGAACTTTTTCCGAATGCTTTAAAACAAAAATATATATGTTAATTATAAAAAGTATTAATATGAAAATAAAAGTTCTATGGATGTTTGCAATCTTAATTCTTCCATTTTTGAACTCTTGTGATAAAGAGGAAGAAATTGAAGGTTTCAACAACCCTAACGCAACTTGGACGGATTCAGCAACTCTTAAATTTACCACAGATCAAGATTTAAGCGGTTTTGTTTATAATGTCAATAACAGCACCGGTGAAGCCTTTTGGGGCCAGACTGAGGCAAAATTTAATGTAACCTTTGTTTCGCCTGATGTGAGTGTTGAAGCAATAAGTAAAATTGATTTTTACATCTTTGCTGAAGAGCAAGTTGGTGACAATTTTAATTATTTAGGCGGTACAAGTGGAAATTTAATAGCATCCGTTTCTAATCCAACTGAGGTATTCGAAATTTCTTTAGATAAAAGTGAAGTCTACAACGCATTTTCAAGCCAGTTCTCAGGAGGTCGTACAGATCTTGTCCCAGGAGATCTTTTTGAATTAAGGTGGGTTATTACAGGAAAAGATGGAAACGTAGCAGACTCAAGAACCGATTGTAAAGGTATCAACTGTTTGTTTGGTTTTAGCGCAAAAGAAAAGTTGGTAGACACCTGGGTAGGTGAATTTGAGGCTACTTGGACTGAAGTTGGCCCTGGAACCGTTACTTACTCTTATTCAGATGTCGTTGTTGGAGCAAAACGAATGGTTGAATTTGTACCTGGAGGCAATGAAGGCGAATATGACATTTTAGATATGTCTTTTGGAGGTGCATATGGTGGGCCAAGAGATGGCACAATGACTTGGGATGCCGATACAGGAACCATCACCATTATTTATGCCGAATCTTATTACACAAGCCAATACGAACTTGTAAGTGTTACTCCAGAAGTCTTAACCCTAAAGTGGACTAACAATTTCACGTCTCGTTATGCTGAATATGGAACTGTAGAATTGAGAAGAAATGACGGTTTGGTTTGGCCAGAAATTAACGAAATAATTAATTATTAATTATTAATTACCAAGTTAAGTGCGATCGGGGCTTAATAATATAATCTCCGGTCCTCTAAAAATATTGAAACTCACATTCTTATTTTTCAAGTATAAGTTTCAATAATAGATTGTTGTGAACAATATTAGCACACCTCAATATTAATTTATAAAGAGGGTTAGCAATAACCCTCTTTTTTTATATCAAATATTTACTTACCAATGAAAATCAAAAGAATAGATCGACTAGCATTAATTGCTCTAGGATTATTTAGTTTGGTAGGTTGTAAAAATGAAATTGCAAATTCTAAAACCAGCAAACATCCAAACACCTTTATTATCCAAGGGTATCTAGGAAACCTGGAAAACGATTATCTGGTGCTAAATCAAAATAACCCTAATTATCCTAATGGTTACAAAACCGATACCATACCTGTGATAAATGGAAATTTTAGGTTTGAAGATTCGGTTAGCACCTATACCTATAACCGTATTTTTATTAGCCAGACCTTTAAAAGAATTGATGAACGAAGTTATTTGCCTACACCAGTAACACAATTGCAATTCTTTACATATCCCGGAGCAGATATCACAGTACATGGGGAAATAGATGATTATGTAAAAGCCTTTCCTGAAGACGGAACTGTCAACACAGATTTTTCAAAATTAAATGCAGAGATATACCCTCTATTAAATAAAGCTGTTGATTTAAAACTGATAACAATTGAGAAAAATCTAGATGAAAAAACGTATAAGGCATACAGGGATTCTATAGATGATCTTTATAATATAGTTAAAGGAAAAACGGTCAACTTCATTAAGGCCAATCCTAATTCGGCAGCAACTGCCTATGTATTGTTAAATGCATATAACAGAACTGAACTTAACGAACTCGAAACAAAAGAACTATTAAATTCCATAAATTCTGTACATCTTAAAGACAATCCGTTCTACATTGAACTAAAAAACAGAATTGAAGCTGTTTTTAGGACAAAAGTTGGTGAGCCCGCTCCAGAATTAACAACAAATTATACATTAAACGGTTTGGAATTTAAATTAAAGTCCTTAATAGGAAACTACGTTTTAATAGACTATTGGGGAAGTTGGTGTGGACCTTGTTTGGCTGAAATCCCCAAATTGATAGAAGTTAATAATAAATACAAGGATGAAAATTTTAAAATCTTAGGTATTGATAGCGGGGATCCTGAAAAACGATGGAGGGACGCTATTTTTGAAAATGAATTGAACTGGATCCACATTCGCAGTACCCAAGAACACGATTTGTTAGTGCCCTATAATGTCACTTCCTTTCCGACAAAATTTTTAATTTCTCCTGAAGGCACAATTTTATATAATTCTAAAACAGACCAAGATACCGATGTCTACCAACTCATCGAATCTTTATTAAACTAAAAAATTGATTAAGAATTAATTTTTCTAAAAAATAAATTATGAAAAGACATTTGAAAATACTTATTCCTACCCTAATTATCTTCTTGAGCCTATTTTCCTGTGAAAAGGAAGTAAAGCAAAATGAGAGTGAAACTCCAAAAACATTTACGGTTAATGCCGATATAAAGAATATGACATCAGAATATTTGGTCTATTATGAAAAGGACGATAGCAAAGCTGATGGATACAGAAGGGATACCATTCCGGTAACTAATGGGAAATTCAAATTTACTGATTCTATTAACGAACCTTATAAAATCTATTTTATCGGCATTCCAGAAGCTCTTAGACGTTATAAAGTAACTAGAGGGGATAAAGAATATGATGTTTCTGTAAAAGCCCACTTAATGAGAATGTGGTTTATTGGTTACCCAGGTGCAGAAATAAGTTATAATGGAAAAATTGAAGAGTTTATGGTTGATGCTTATCCATCAGATAAAGATGGTATTAATGATAAATTGGGAGAGATCAATTCACAAATTTTCCCCTTAGCCAATACCATCGATTCTATCACAGTTGCATCGTCAACTGGAAATTTTACAGAGGAAGAGCAAAAGGCAATGTACGAACAAATCAAAAAGTTAAGTAATGAAATTTTGGATTTGAAAACCAAATTCATTGAAGCCAATCCAAATTCAGTAGCTGCCACCTATATTTTTAATGATGCCTTTTACAGAAAATATTATGATAATAATGAAGCAAAACGTCTGTTTGAGTCCTTCAATAGTGAACTTTTAGCTGGAACCCCTTTTTACGAAGAGGCCAAAGAACGTCTAGAAGCAATCGAAAATACTGCCATTGGCATGAAAGCTCCGGAAGTTACCACTACCAATACCCTAGATGGTTCTGAGTTTAAATTGTCTGATTTGAAAGGTAATTATGTATTACTAGATTTTTGGGGAACTTGGTGCGGTCCTTGTATGGCCGAAATGCCAAAAATTAAAAAGTTACACAAAAAATATAAGGACAAGAATTTTAAAATCGTCGGTGTAGATAGTGGAGACACTATCGAACGATGGAAAAATTCAATTGAAAAAAATGAATTTGATTGGATTCAAATAAGAAGTACAGATGAAAATAATTTGATTATTCCATTCAATGTCAATTCTTTCCCCACAAAGATAATTATCGATCCAAATGGAGATATTGTTTACAGTAGTAAATCAGAAACTCCATCGGATATGTATACAATGATTGATGAATTTATGAAATAATCTTTTGGTGGTTCTGGGTCATTTAGCATAGATATTTATTAATATAGATTAATTTATATCAAGGGTTTAAAGCTTACTTTTGCCGAATGACCCAAGCACCACAAAAAGTTTCTAATGAATTTATAGCAATAATGGCCTCTTTGATGGCCATTTGTGCTTTATCTATAGATGCTATACTCCCTGCAATACCCAATATTTCTAAATATTTAGAGCTCGAAGATTTTAATAAAAGTCAACAATTGGTCACCATGATCTTTTTAGGCTTTGGGGTTGGTCAATTGGTGTTAGGACCACTATCTGATTGTTATGGCAGAAAACGTTTAATGTATTTTGGGTTCGCCATATTTGGTTTTGCCAGCATTATTTGCATGACCACTAAAAGTTTTGAAATAATGATTTTAGGGCGTGTGCTTCAGGGAATCGGTTTATCAGCTCCTAGAACCATTACAGTTTCTATGGTTAGGGACCAATTTTCTGGGGATTATATGGGTAAGATTATTTCCTTAATTGTAATGATTTTTATCCTTGTACCAGTGGTGGCACCTTCCTTAGGCCAATTAATTTTAAAACTCTCCAATTGGCAGACGATTTACGGATTTAATTTATTTATTGCACTAGCCGTACTTGTTTGGTTTGCTCTAAGACAAAAAGAAACTCTTAGCATAAAGTCGAGGATTCCATTTAAGATGTCCATGTTTACAAATGGCATTAAAGAATTTTTAAGCAGTACCCCGGCGGTTGTATACACCATTATTTCAGGATTTATTATGGGTTCTTTTTTGGTTTATTTAAGTAGTACCCAGCAAATCTTTCATCATCAGTATGGACTTAGGGAAGAATTCCCTATGATATTTGCCTTGTTGTCCATTTCAATAGGAATTTCAACCTTTTTAAATAGTCGATTGGTCCTAAAATTTGGAATGAGGCAAATGGTAAAAGTAGCATTGTTTCTTTTTATCGGCACTTCTGCCTTATACATTTTATTATTTCATTTGGGTAATCCTCCGGCAGCCGTTTTAGTTGCCTTTCTATCCATTCAATTTTTATCTATAGGTTTATTATTTGGTAATTTAAGGGCCTTAGCAATGGAACCCCTTGGCCATATTGCTGGTATGGGAGCAGGCTTAAATGGATTTTTATCAACCGTAATGTCAGTGCCATTAGCAAATTTCATAGGAAGTTTTGTGGATGACACTGCTTTACCAATTTTTGTAGGATTTGTAATTTGTGGAATAATTAGTTATGCTTTGTTCTCATATGTGAAACATCGGTTTGCCTTTGCCTAAATAAAATATTATTCAATCAAATCTATTTCGGCCACCCCGATCCTAGCAGAATTTCCTACCGTTTCCAAAATTGTTATTTTAACGTATCTAAATGCCCCTGATTTGGTAAAATCAACACTTCGAGCAGAAGGATCATTTTGAATATTACCAAATTCAAACATGGTAGGTTCACTCCAATTTTTGCCATCCATACTGGTTGAAATTTTTCCTTTCGAAATAAACCCAACATTTGCCTCTAAGGACGGGTAATAAATAAATGATTTTGCATTGATGGGTTCTAAAAGATTAAATGACATTGAAAGTGGTTTCTTTTCTTCTTTGTGGAAATAAAATACGGTTTCAAGGCTATCATCAAATGCTAACAGCATATGTTCCTTTCTAAAATCATTCCTTGAATCAAATTGAAACAAACCAATTTTGGGAATACCAATAACCTTACTACTAACTTGTCCTATTTTACCGCCGACCACCGATACAGCTTTTATTTCTCCAGACCTAAAAGAAAATACACCTTCGAATAATTGAGAGTCTCTAGTTGGCATGGAGCCATCAGTAGTATATCTTATTTCATAATCACCGCTAAGATTCCCCAAACTATTTTCTCCATGTGGTTTCCACTTAAAGTTTCCTCTATCTACATCGAGTACCACGAACCCGTCGTTTGTTCTATCAATGGTAACGACAGGAGGTCTCGGAGCATAATAGTGAGCTTCAATGGTAGCAATGGCCGGTAAATAGCGATATTGATCAACTTGAAATTTTAATTTGTCAGTTTTTATTTCCGGAAAACGGAGTATCCGTTTATAGCCTATATTCGTGCTTTTTGCAATCTCTTTCCACTCTCCCCCAATCCATGCGAGTACCTTAAATTTTTCAACCCGTTCACCGTGGTTTTTAATATCTTCCTGCAAAACAATACGATTGAACTTTACAGGTTTATCAGATTTAATTTCAATACTATTGTTAATAGAGTCTAACAATACAAAGGTTTCCAAATCATTGTCATAGAGTTCTTTGGGGCCTTGCCAATCTTCAATTAGGTTTTTTGAGTAAGTCGATTTTATCCTTTCCCCTACTTCCTTTAAAACAGCTACATCCATAGCAGAAAAACGGCCTTCCCTATTTGGTGGAATATTTAACAGAAAGGTTGAATTACCTCCCACGGAGCGTTCATACATATCGAATACGTCGTCTGCATTTCTCACTTGCTGTGTTTCATCATCCCGATAAAACCAACCTTCCCGTATTGACGTATTGGTCTCAGCAGGTTGGTAGTGTAAATAATTTGCCGTGTACAATTGTTCCCGCTCTCCAAGTTCAACATTGGTTAAATCATCAAAATGATTCTTGGTTTTGGGATCTTTTTCATAAGGAATAACATTCCATTCGGTTTCTCTCGTTTTTCCATTTTCATTACCACACCAACGGATGTCCTCTTTACCAAAGATTACCGCATTAGGAGCCAAAGTAGAAATCAATTCTTTCCAAGCGATATAATCATATTGCTGCCCACCTTTTCTCTTTGGATGGGCCCCATCAAACCAAACTTCATCCACTGGTCCATATTCGGTAAGAATTTCAAAAAGCTGATTTAAGAAATAGGCATTGTAATCGTCAACCTTAAACTGAAAAGTGGTTTTGTTTTCAAACGGTCGACCCTTCGCAGCAGCCGGGATGGTGCGAAGTGTGGGTTTACTGAGATTACCATAGAGTCCATTTTCACTTTCAATTTGATATAAATCTGCCGGAGATAAATAAACTCCGAGTTTTAATCCATATTTTTGGCAAGATTCTGAAAGTTCCCTCAGTATATCTCCTTCTCCATTTTGGAAATCTGTAGACATGACACCATGATCTGTATACCTAGATTGCCACAAAACAAATCCATCGTGGTGCTTAGCCGTTAAAATTACTTTGGTCATGCCAGCTTCTTTCATCGCTTCACACCATTGGTCTGTATTCAACGAATCTAATGCGAATATTTTTGGGTCCTCAAAACCAGACCCCCATTCCAAACGGGTAAAAGCATTTGGGCCATAGTGGACAAAAGCAATAAACTCATCTTGCAATGCTGCTAATTGATTTTTAGTTGGAACTACATGTGCAGCTTTAAGAATAATAGAATCCCTAGTATCATTTGAATCTATTTGCATAGTAGATGCAACATCCATCAAATTACCTGTTGGCTCATGATTTTTACAGGATAACCAAAAGGCAGAGATAAAATAGATTACGAAAATTACTCGAAGGTTGAAATATGATAGGATTATATTAAAAAAGTTAGAAAACATATACTAGGTTAAAAAGTCTAATAAATCTAAAAGTTTATTGAAAAATAAGGGTTTTATACCAATTTCAATTGATATTTTTATATAGCGTTTAATGGATCTTATTTGATTTTGATATTATGATGGAATACAGAGATATAGGACATTCTGATCTTCAATTATCTGCAATAACTTTTGGGGCTTGGGCGGCTGGAGGTTGGATGTGGGGTGGAACCGATTATAATGAAGCAGTAAATGCTATAAGAACAGCTTATGATTGCGGGGTTACATCTATAGATACTGCACCCGCATATGGAATGGGCCAAAGTGAGAAAGTGGTGGGAGATGCGATTAAGGAACTAAAAAGAGACCACATCCAAATATTAACAAAGTTTGGATTACGCTGGGATATCGATAAGGGTGTTTATTATTTCAGTACCTCCAAAAATGATGGCACTCCAACAGACATGCATAAATATGCAGGTAAAGAGTCAATTATTGTAGAATGTGAAGCTAGCTTACGCAGATTGGGTACTGATTATATTGACCTTTACCAGATCCATTGGCCAGATTTGTCAACCCCAATAGAGGAAACAATGGAAGCTGTCCAAACATTGATAGACCAAGGAAAAGTAAGGTTTGCCGGAGTATGTAACTATAAAGAAGAGCAACTTATTGAAGCAAAGAAATATATTGATATCATTTCAGACCAATTACCTTTCAGTATGGTTAAACGCGGCATAGAAACCGATCCTCTTCCATACACCATTCGTCATGGCATGTCTGTTTTGGCCTATAGTCCGCTTGAACGAGGATTATTGACGGGGAAATTAAATCCGCACCATCAGTTTGCTGAAGGCGACCATAGAGCCAATTATCCGTATTTCAAACCTGTAAATATTGAACGGACCAATTCAATTTTAAACAGAATTAAACCAATTGCAGATGAGCATGAAGTTACATTGGCTCAATTGGTATTGAGATGGACCGTAGAACAGCCTGGAATAACGGTTGCATTAGCTGGAGCAAGAAACAGCAAACAGGCCAAGGAAAATGCGGAAGCAATGGATATTCCTTTACATCCAGATCAATTAAAACAAATTGATGAGGTCTTAGTCGATCTGAAATTAGAATTATAGTTAATTCGGGAATGCCGAGGCATCCAATCCAGGAATAATTTTCAGGGCATTTTTGTAATACACCTTTTTTAAAATTTCATCTGGCAAGTCCAAACCATACATGGCCCAAAATGCATGGTACTTTTTATGGTATGGGAAATATTCATCTGCAGTTTCTAAAACTCTAAAATATGTAGGGAATTCTGTCGGTTGCCAACTGTCTTTTCCAAATAAAATGCGATCCTGGTATTTTTCAAAAAATAATTTTGCATTACGAGGTTGTCTACCTAACTCCGCAATTATAGCCCCTATCCCCACATACATATTGGGTAATTCATCCATCAATTGGCCCAAAAAACCTAGGTCATTTGCAAACCAGCCCATATGGGCATTAATAAATTTAGTATTGGGGTTTTTTCTAAACATGTTATGTTGCTCTTGTATAATTTGTTCCCATGGGGCAGGATCATCTGCGCCTCTTTTTCTTCTAGGATGCGTTTTCAACTCTAACCAGCGCTCGTTATCCCCATCAAATTCATCCCAAAAGGATTTAGGATCGGCTGAATGTATTAAAACGGGTATACCTAGTTCTCCACACTTCTCCCAAACAGGCTGCAATCGTTCATCATCTACGGCTAACCGGTTTCCATCTGAATCTGTATTTCTAAGCCCCAAACTTTTATAAACTTTTAAACCTCTTGCACCATTTTCAACATCTTTCTCTAATTGGGCCACTGTTTTTTCAGCCCATCCCTCTGAACCAACTCCATCAAAATTTACATTACAAAACACAACAAAGCGGCCAGGAAAATTAGTTTTTATATTATTAATCGACTTTATTAAATCATCACCAGAGCGACCACTTAAATTTACCATTAATTGCATATTCAAGGTATCCATTGCCTTGACCACATCAGTTAAATCCTGATTTGGCATATTATATTGGTGACCGTGCACATCTATAAATGGGAATTTTGCTCTTATAACAGGATTTTCTGGAACTACCAAAGTAGATGTCGGATTGTATTCTTCAAAACTCATTTCTTGCGCATTACAGAAATAACTATTTACAAAAACAAGGAATAAGACAATAACAGACTTGGTGGAAAAAAAATGTTTCATAAAAAAAGCATTGAAAAATTAAATGGTTTTATCGTTGTAAGCTAATAATCTTAGAGCATTTAAAACTACTACTATGGTGGATCCTTCATGAAAAACAACGGCTATACCAATATTTGCCATTCCAATTATCGTAGCCGGAACAAGTAGAGCGACGACCCCCAAGCTAATCCATAAATTTTGAGTGATAATTCGTTTGGAAGCCCTGCTCAATCCAATAACAAAGGGTAGCCGTTCAATTTTATCAGACATTAAAGCAACATCCGCTGTTTCTAAAGCCACGTCGCTACCGGCCGCACCCATGGCAATACCAACGGTGCTACTTGCCATTGCTGGAGCATCATTAACCCCATCACCTACCATTGCAATTTTTGAATCCCTTTTCTTAAGTTCTTCTATTGCCTCCACCTTATCTTCTGGCAACAAATTTCCTCGCGCTTCCGTTAGGCCAATTTCCTTTGCAATTGCAGACCCAACATTTTGATGGTCCCCCGTAAGCATTATCATTTTGCTAATTCCAAGAGACTTAAGCCGTTTTAACGTATTTGGAACTGTTTTTCTCGGCACATCCATAACACTCACCAAACCCAATAATTCATTTTCCCTTGCCACCAACATTGCAGTATGTCCTTCTTTTCTGAGACTACCTAATGTTTCCTGAATTTCTTCAGTTAGGTTCAGCTGAAGGGAATCCAACAACTTTTCATTACCTATATAAACCAGCTGATTCTTAAAAACAGCCTTTATTCCCATACCATGAACAGCTTGAATATTCTCGGCTTTTAAAGACGTATTAATTCCATTCTGATTTCTTAAATCTCTAGAAATTGCTCTAGCCAAAGGATGATTGCTCATACTTTCTACCGCATAAACCATTTGCAAAAACTCCTCTTTCGGCAGGCCATTAAATACAATGGTATTTGTGAGTTTTGGCCTTCCTTCCGTTAAAGTGCCTGTTTTATCAAAAGCAATCGTTTTTAAGGTCCCCAAATCTTCTAATGCTTTACCGCCTTTAATAAGGACACCTTTATTCGCTGCTCGAGCAACACCACTTAATACTGCAGAAGGTGTAGAAATTGCTAAGGCACATGGACTAGCAGCAACCAAAGCACATATGGCTCTGTACAAACTTTCATTAAAGGTCTCATCAATTACCAAAAATGCAAAACATAAAACAATAACCATTATAATTACTACTGGCACATACCATTTCTCAAACTTTTTAGTAACCCGTTGGGTAGGAGATTTATTGGTTTCTACTTTACTTACCATATCGATTAAACGAGAAATGGTAGAGTCAGAACTTAACTTAAGTACTTTAACTTCAATGACATTATCGCCATTTATAGTACCCGTATAAACGACATGGTTTTTTTCAATTTTTTCAAAAGGGGGCAAATTGTCTAAGTAAGTGATCGCTGACTTTTCAACAGGAATACTTTCTCCTGTTATGGGTGCCTGGTTTATGCTACTATACCCTTCAATTATCACACCATCCGCCGCGATTTTGGCATTAGGTTTTACAACTATGACATCCCCAATTTTCAATTCCTCTATCGGAATCTCTTTTAATTCACCATTATCCTTAATAAATGCTGTTGTAGGGGATAAATTGCCTAATGCTTCTATGGATTTCTTTGCCTTATTTAAAGCATGATTTTCTAAGGCATGACCTAAACTAAAAAGAAAAAGCAGCAAGGCACCTTCTGCCCAACTGCCAATATAAGCGGCACCAATAGCCGCAACAATCATTAGAAAATCAATTTCAAATTCGCCTTTAATTGTTTTAACCCAGGCTTCTATAGCGGCATAATAGCCCCCAAAAAAATAAGAAACAATATAAAGACCAATGGCTAGCGGTTCCGAAATAAATTCGAAGCTCTCTAATAAAAAGGTAAAAATGAGGAAAATCCCTGCGAGAATTGAAAAAATCAATTCAGTTTTAGGGCCAAAAATACCACCATGGTTGTGGATTTCTGTTGAGGAATGAGAATGACTGTGGTCTCCCATAATAATTATTCAAACCTCTAAATTACAACTATCTCTTCAAAAAAAGAGACATCTGAACTACAATAGAATGAGAATAAATAAAATGAGTAAACTGTTAATTATACATTGAAAAGGAAATGCATTACATCACCATCCTTAACAATGTAATTCTTACCTTCTACCCGCATTTTACCAGCTTCTTTTACCTTGGCTTCGCTACCGTAATGAACATAATCATCATAGCTTATAACTTCAGCACGGATAAATCCTTTTTCGAAATCGGTATGTATTACACCTGCTGCCTGTGGGGCTGTAGCACCAACATCAACAGTCCAAGCACGTACTTCTTTTACTCCAGCGGTAAAATAGGTTTGTTGGTTTAATAATTTATAGGCCGCCCTAATAAGTTTTGAAGAGCCAGGTTCATCTAGACCAATATCTTGAAGAAACATTTGGCGCTCTTCATAATCATCCAATTCATTAATATCAGCTTCTGTACCTACAGCTAAAACCAACACTTCAGCATCTTCGCCTGCAACAGCCTTCTTAACTTGCTCAACAAAATCATTGCCTGTAACGGCGGCAGATTCATCTACATTGCAAACATAAAGCACTGGCTTATCTGTTATTAACTGAAGAGGTTTTACCAATTCTGCATAATCGTCTTTTTCAAAATCTAAACTTCTTACCGATTTGCCTTCCTCTAACCCTTTTTTAATGGTTAATAATATTTGTTCTTCCTTCTGTGCCTCCTTGTTTCCTGTTTTGGCAGCGCGTTTTACTTTTTCAAGTTTTTTATCAACGCTTTCTAAATCCTTTAACTGAAGCTCCATATCAATAGTTTCTTTATCTCTAAGTGGATTAACATTACCATCAACATGAACGATATTATCATTTTCAAAACATCTCAGTACATGCAAAATAGCATCAGTCTCTCGAATATTTGCCAAAAATTGGTTTCCTAGTCCCTCCCCTTTACTGGCCCCTTTTACTAAACCTGCAATATCAACAATTTCAACAGTTGCAGGAACTACCCTTTCAGGATTAACCAAAGACTCCAATTTTTCCAATCTTGGGTCCGGAACATTAACTACACCAATGTTAGGTTCTATGGTACAAAATGGAAAATTTGCACTTTGGGCCTTTGCATTAGAAAGACAATTGAACAAGGTTGATTTTCCAACATTTGGCAATCCTACAATACCTGCTTTCATAAATCAGTCAGATTAAATTTTGAAGGCGCAAAGATAATGCAAATTGGAGATTAATTGAACCTAGGGCCTAATTCATATTAAACAATTCATGAAATTCAACGACAAAAAAGCTCCCAATACCACCGTTTATCGATTTGATTTTCTATTGCTCTGGCAATCACTTTGATAGCTCATCATTATTTGTATCTTTATTCTCAGCTATTACCAAATACCAAATACTTATGAAAAAAACTACTTATCTGATTATTTCTTTTCTTTTAATCACACCCTTATTACGAGGACAAAATACGTGTGAAACAGCTGTTGAAGCAAATGTTGGATCTGCAACAACTGTCGGTACAATTAATGGAACTGCACCAACTCTAATCTGTGATTCAGCACTAAATGAAGATGTAGCAAACAATGGAGCATGGTATACGTATACTGCAACAGTCACTGGCTCAGCCAATATTTTTACGAACCATGACGCACCACCTTATTTAGACACAAACATGTTTGTCTATACTGGAAGTTGTGGGGACTTGGAGTGCCTTGCAAATAACGATGATAGGACATTCACGGATTTTCGATCTGAAGTGAACATACCCATAACTCAAGGAACAACTTATTTTATTGTTTTTGATAACCGTTGGAGTGCAGCTGGATTTAATTTTTTGATTACCGAATCGGAAGTAGATTGTGGCGAACCAATATCGTTACCGTATTCAGAAAATTTTAATGATATAGAAACAATAGTTTCATGTTGGGATTTTGTTGATAATGATGGTGATAATATAAACTGGCACTTAGAAAGCGACAACTCTTCAAGTGATAATTATGTAGTATCAGAATCCCAAAAAATAGGCCTTGCTTTAACACCAGATAACTGGTTGATTTCTCCAGCAATCGATCTTACACCCTATAATAGCAATGATACTGTAGAATTATCTTGGGAAATTAGGGCGCCTGATGTCGACAGTCCAAATGATAATTATTCCGTTTACATTTCCACAGGAAATACGGTAAATGATTTTCTAAATGGTACATTATTGTTTAATGAAGAACCGGGTGCAAATGGTGCTGGAGGTAGTACTTTGGTCCAAAGATCTGTAGACATTACTAGTGAAGCTGGTCAAATAATTTATTTTGCTTTTAGGCACCATGATACACCAGAATCCCAATTAGAAATTCATTTGGATAATGTTGCAATAGACTTTACGTTGACAAACTCTGAATATTCAATGGAAAACCTAGCCCATTTTTATCAACCACAGCAGGAAATCTTAACAATAAAATCTCCAAATCACAATTTCAAAAATTTAAAATTATATAATCATCTTGGCCAATTGGTATTTTATCAGTCACACCAAAATGCAATGAAAGAAATTTATAATTTAAGTCAAATTGCCAATGCAACCTATATTGCTAAAGTTCAATTTGATGATGGTAATTCTCTCACTTTTCAATTTCCGAAATATTAAACGGTTTTATTAATCCGTAAAAATTTAATGCCCTGATTATTCAGGGCATTTTTTCTTCTCCTACATTTTAATAATCAGTCTTCAACCTTGCATTCATTCTTGTATTAATAAAATTCATGATCAATTTTAAACTATTACTAAAGAGTATTAAGTAAACAACTTTGTTTCCTTTCGATAAACAGCTAGTTTATTCTAATCTTAATTTATTTGTACTAATTCTAATCATATCAAGCATCCTAGCTGGGTAACTTAACTTATTCTTAAAGTCATTTTTGCAATGTTTAATAGGACTATTTTATTGAGTTTAATAACTGAATGGTATAGGCCTAAAAAGAAAGACCGCCTGAAAATAAATTTCCAGACGATCCTACTTCGCTATTAACCAATTAATTGGTTATCTATTCACGCGAAATAATCTTTTTCACTCTAGATTCTCTATCTGTACTCAATTTCACAAAGAGTAATTGGTCACTAACCCTAGAAAGATCTACGGTTGATTTTCCTAAACTTCCCTCTTTATAATTATTGCTTACAGATTTTACTAAAGCTCCTTTAATATCCATTACTTCAATAGTAACCTCAGTGCTATAATCAAATTTATATTCCACTGTTACATTGTCTTTAAATGGTACTGGATACGCTTTAAAATCGAAGGTTTTTAAAGGAGAAGAACTTGTTGTTGTTCTCAAAACTTCATCATCGGGTGTGTAATCATTACATACCTCAACTTCAGCATGTCCAATTAAGTAGAAAGATTCACCACATCCTTCAAATGCTGACTTAGGTACAGTAAGAGTTACAGACATTTCATCCTCAGCAGCACCCTTGAATGGGTATTTTCCTGGTGATAGTTTTCCGGCTGTTTCAAAACAACCGACATATAAATGCACTTTACCCAATTTAAAGTCGTACTCATCTGAATTATCAACAATCTGATAAGTTACTTCCATATCGCCAGATTGATTATAAGAAACTGAAACTGTTCCAACAAGAATGCCATATCCACCTTTATCTGGATTTATACATTGGCCACCTGCTCCTGCTGCAGCATAAAGATTAAGAGAATAATCCTCACCTTGCATCAATTCATTAGTCCAACCCCAACGATTCGGTAATTTAGAAACATTACTAATCTCGGAGAAACAAACTGGATTAGGACCACCGAAAGCAAAGGCAGTTTCATCCTCACAGCAATCTTCTGTAGTTACTGTTGCAGTTGCAGAATTAGTACATTGGTTACCATCTGTTACAGTATAAGTAATCACATGAACTCCTGGTTCAGTTAATGATGGATCGAAATATGCAACATCTCCTTCGTAAACCACACCATTTCCACTAAATGTACCTCCCTCAGGAGATGCAGATAACATTATACGAGCGTCATCCAAGCAATAAGTACCTAAATCTAAGAAGGTTATTTCTGGTAATTCATTAACTCTTAAGAATGTACTTGCAGAGCTAGAACACAATGGCATAACTGCTGCTACTCTTGATGGAGCACCTCCATCAGGGTCTTGGTTATACACTTCAATAATGATTTCCTGATCATTATCTACCACATAAGAGATAAAGGCTGCAGGATTTGCTATTGCATCTCCAACTTTATTTCCAGAACCGTCACCTTTAAAGAATTTATAATAAAGATTAGCGTCGTAATCTGTTATAGCATTCCAAAGATTAAATGTTGCTTCACCCTCTGGATCTTCACATAATTGAAGAAGTGGATTTGTAGTTACAATAGGAACTGGGGTTACCATCAAAATTACTTCATCTGTAGCATTCGGACATGGTGATCCATCTTCAGCAAACGCCTCTACAATTAACTTCACTTCCCCAACGCCTGTAACGGTTACTGTTGGACTTAAACTATTTGTATTCGCAATAAGAGTAACAGCAGCATCCCCAGACACTGGTTGCCATTCCCATAAAACGGTGGAATAGTTGGTTGGTGAAGCAGTTACATTAAACATAGTTGTATTGTTATCACCTTGACATTTTGCCTGGTCATTACCTGCATCAACTGTTGGTTCATCATAAATTGTTATGATAAAGCTTTCCTCGTCGTAGCAGTTAGGGTCAGTGCCAGTCTCAGCATAGACATAGATCGTCTGTGTGCTGCTGATCACGTCGCCGGCCTCAAGCATTTCGCCGCCTCCCATGGTAGCAGTGTAATAGTTGCCGTCTCCGGTGATCGCGGGAAGCTCGTAACTTTCACATGCTTTTACAGGGTCAATAGGATCCACTTCAGGCGTATCGTTGATCGTTACTAGGAAGCTCTCCTCGTCGTAGCAGTTAGGGTCAGTGCCAGTCTCAGCATAGACATAGATCGTCTGTGTGCTGCTGATCACGTCGCCGGCCTCAAGCATTTCGCCGCCTCCCATGGTATCTGTGTAATAGTTGCCGTCTCCGGTGATCGCGGGAAGCTCGTAGCTGTCACACGCAGTCACAGGGTCAATAGGGTCAACCTCAGGCGTATCGTTGATCGTTACTAGGAAGCTCTCCTCGTCGTAGCAGTTAGGGTCAGTGCCAGTCTCAGCATAGACATAGATCGTCTGGGTGCTGCTGATCACGTCGCCGGCCTCAAGCATTTCGCCGCCTCCCATGGTAGCAGTGTAATAGTTGCCGTCTCCGGTGATCGCGGGAAGCTCGTAGCTGTCACACGCGGTCACTGGGCTGATTGGGTCAACCTCAGGCGTATCGTTGATCGTTACTAGGAAGCTCTCCTCGTCGTAGCAGTTAGGGTCAGTGCCAGTCTCAGCATAGACATAGATCGTCTGTGTGCTGCTGATCACGTCGCCGGCCTCAAGCATTTCGCCGCCTCCCATGGTATCTGTGTAATAGTTGCCGTCTCCGGTGATCGCGGGAAGCTCGTAGCTGTCACAGGCGGTCACTGGGCTGATTGGGTCAACCTCAGGCGTATCGTTGATCGTTACTAGGAAGCTCTCCTCGTCGTAGCAGTTAGGGTCAGTGCCAGTCTCAGCATAGACATAGATCGTCTGGGTGCTGCTGATCACGTCGCCGGCCTCAAGCATTTCGCCGCCTCCCATGGTAGCAGTGTAATAGTTGCCGTCTCCGGTGATCGCGGGAAGCTCGTAGCTGTCACAGGCGGTCACTGGGCTGATTGGGTCAACCTCAGGCGTATCGTTGATCGTTACTAGGAAGCTCTCCTCGTCGTAGCAGTTAGGGTCAGTGCCAGTCTCAGCATAGACATAGATCGTCTGTGTGCTGCTGATCACGTCGCCGGCCTCAAGCATTTCGCCGCCTCCCATGGTATCTGTGTAATAGTTGCCGTCTCCGGTGATCGCGGGAAGCTCGTAGCTGTCACAGGCGGTCACTGGGCTGATTGGGTCAACCTCAGGCGTATCGTTGATCGTTACTAGGAAGCTCTCCTCGTCGTAGCAGTTAGGGTCAGTGCCAGTCTCAGCATAGACATAGATCGTCTGTGTGCTGCTGATCACGTCGCCGGCCTCAAGCATTTCGCCGCCTCCCATGGTAGCAGTGTAATAGTTGCCGTCTCCGGTGATCGCGGGAAGCTCGTAGCTGTCACAGGCGGTCACTGGGCTGATTGGGTCAACCTCAGGCGTATCGTTGATCGTTACTAGGAAGCTCTCCTCGTCGTAGCAGTTAGGGTCAGTGCCAGTCTCAGCATAGACATAGATCGTCTGTGTGCTGCTGATCACGTCGCCGGCCTCAAGCATTTCGCCGCCTCCCATGGTATCTGTGTAATAGTTGCCGTCTCCGGTGATCGCGGGAAGCTCGTAGCTGTCACACGCAGTCACAGGGTCAATAGGGTCAACTTCTGGCGTATCGTTGATCGTTACTAGGAAGCTCTCCTCGTCGTAGCAGTTAGGGTCAGTGCCAGTCTCAGCATAGACATAGATCGTCTGTGTGCTGCTGATCACGTCGCCGGCCTCAAGCATTTCGCCGCCTCCCATGGTAGCAGTGTAATAGTTGCCGTCTCCGGTGATCGCGGGAAGCTCGTAGCTGTCACACGCGGTCACTGGGCTGATTGGGTCAACCTCAGGGTTTGGAATAATTGTCAAAATAACATCATCAAATGCATCTGGGCAAATTTTATTGGGATCGGAAAAAGAACTCAACGTAAGTTTTACTTCACCAGTACCTGTAACAGTTACTGTAGGATTAATAACGCCAGGGTTTGCAATTACGGTTACTGCTGCATCACCAGAAATAGGCGTCCAATTCCATAATATGGAGGTATAATTAGTTGCACTGGCATCGGATAAAATAAATTGAGTTGTATTATTATCCCCTTGGCATTTATCTTGGTCGGTTCCAGCATCGGCCGTTGGTTCTGCAAAAACTGTAAATGAAGTACTACATGGTATGGATGAAAGACCATCGCCAGAGTTATTGGTAACTTCTAAATTAACCGTTATAGTTCCTGGTATTGTACCAATATTAATCTCAACGGTATCAGTTCCTTGACCTCCTGCAATAGTGGCATTTGTACCATCTGCAGAATTATCAACACTCCAAACATATTGTGGACTATCACCGTTATCTACAGTTGCGGAAATCATAATATTATCAGCACCTTCACATACATCATCAACTGGTGGTAAGCTACATACAGGTGTTAAAAGTATATCGGCTCCTTTTAGTTGATTATCCATTGCGCCAAGGTTACCTTCTCCCGTTGTGAAACCTTCTATTATAACATGGTATGGGCCACCATTAATATCTGCTGCTCCGAAGCCTTCACCCCAGCCCATACCTGAAGATAAAGGATCAGTACCTGGGGAAATATGCCCTGCAAATTCTAAAACAACATCATCAGAAGTTGATACCCAAGAAATGTCATAAAATATATAACCAGCATCATATTTTACAAAGCTTACATATCCATCCGTAATGATTGCATTACCTCGGATTTGCATAGTTCTATTAGGATTCCCTAAAACACTTTGAAAATTACTAATTACATTCGGGGTGGTATTTGCGTCACCAGGTATAGGATAATCAATTTCACCTGAAATTACCGCATCATAACTAAATGTTGCACCATTACATGCCGTTTCAGCTGTTGCTGATATCGCATCACCACATATGTTTAAGGTAGCGTCAGCGTAATTTTCTGGTAAAAAGTCCTGTCCACCATCAATCATATTAGCTATGGCAAGGGCATCATCCCAACCAACCATAAAATCATATGCATGATGACCATTTTTGTCAGTTTCCATTTTAACCCTAAGTGTATGTAAATTACCGGCTGTTACAGGAACATCCTCTAATATGATGCGTTGTAAAGTAGCCATACCTTCGGTATACTTAGAATTGTTTTGTTGAAGGATACCGTTTATCCAATAAACAGTTCCCAAAGGATCGGGTGATCTATCATTTGCGGCTTGTCTAAAATCTGCTGACTGTCCAAAAGTGAAAGATGACAGTAACATTATAAAAATCAAGCAACAAATAGACAGCAAAGAAAATTTAAAGGAAGTTTTGTAATTAAAAAAACTTTCCCTTTGAGTAATTGTGTCCATAAACGTAAAGTTTGGTTTTGATTAATAACTTAACCACAGCAAAAAGAAGCTAAGGCATCGTAGTTGGGACACCACAACAAATAAATAATAAGAGTAAAATAGATTGGCGCTAATGTTTGCTATTAATCATTAACGTTTTGTGCTAGAAATCAATTTTTTAGGGTGGGGAAAGAATGCTATAATGCATTGTAAATTTAAGAATTTTTGTATGCATAAATGAGGTTCGATAAGCTTTTCGGCAACTATTCTACCAACTAACTTTATATCGGTTAAACAGATAATAAAATAAAGTTTTTTCTTACATTTTTGTAGTGAAAATACTACATTTACTCGATAAACAGCACTATATGAAATACTTAATGTAACTCATTTCTTACATAGAAGATAAAAAAAGGGTTGGCAACGAGCCAACCCTACATTTTGTGATCTAAAAAAATCTATTATTCTTCCGGATGCATAAAACGTTGCTTTCCTAATAACTCCTCCTCTGTTTCTACATGGTCTTCATCAGGAACACAACAATCAACTGGGCATACTGCAGCACATTGAGGTTCTTCGTGGAAACCTTTACACTCAGTACACTTATCTGGTACTATGTAATAAATTTCATCACTTACCGGCTCCTGGGCTTCATCGGCATCTACCTCTTTTCCATTTGGAAGCACAACACTTCCAGTTAAACTAGTACCATCTTTATAGCGCCAATCATCGGCGCCTTCATAAATTGCTGTATTGGGGCATTCTGGTTCACAAGCCCCACAGTTAATACATTCGTCAGTTATTATAATTGCCATAGCTTTTTATTTAAATGAATTTAAGTTAGAGATCCTCTAATTGACTACCATACATTTTCTAACTTTGCGTCCAAAATTAAAACCTTAAGTGCGCATAACCAAACTCGAAATGCAATTAAACCAAAGAATTGAGGCTTTTACAAAACTAGGTGCCCTTTTATACCAATACGTTAATATCAAAAAGGAGAAAAAAACCTTTCAAGATGAAGCTCTCTTATCCTTAGATGACATTTGCCTCAAAGCAAACCAACAGAATAGCTGGTTTACGGAAGACAACATTCTACATTCCTTGGAAGGTTGGGCTGAACAATTAACCTCAGAACAACTTCATAAATGGTTAGAACCATATAACCTAAAAAAAAGCTGTTGCAAAACTGTTGCAATTATTATGGCGGGGAATATACCACTCGTCGGATTTCACGATTTTCTGTCAGTGCTTGTCAGCGGCCACAAAGTGCTCATAAAATTATCATCCAACGATGACGTATTATTAAAGGGTATCGTTAAGCTCCTTATTCAAATTGAACCAGAGTATTCGCCCTTAATATCCTTCACAGATAAACAACTTTCAGATTTTGATGCCGTGATTGCCACGGGTAGTAATAATACCTCTAGATACTTTGAATATTATTTCGGCAAAAACCCAAATATTATTAGAAAGAATAGAAATTCCATTGCCATACTTTCCGGCGAGGAATCGGAGGAAGACCTTTCTTTATTATGTAATGACGTTATGCGTTATTATGGATTGGGTTGCCGCAATGTCTCCAAACTATTTGTTCCTGAAAATTACAACTTCGACAAATTTTTTAATGCTCTTTACAACTGGAAGGATATAATTAATGAAAATAGGTATGCCAATAATTATGACTACAATAAAGCGGTATACCTAATGAGCGAATTTCAACTTTTGGATAATGGATTTGTCATCCTAAAAGAGGATCCAAATTACGCCTCACCTATTTCAGTAATTTTTTACGAATACTACAATAGTTTAGACGATTTAAAAAATCGGATTGCTTCTGAAAAGGACTTAATACAGTGCATTGTTTCCAAAGGAATATTTGAAGATGAAGTTTCTTTTGGAACAACCCAAAAACCGCAATTATGGAATTATGCGGATAATGTCGATACCATTGAATTTTTATTAAGTATTTGTGAATAAATTATCGATTTATTACTGTGATTTCTTGTAGTTTTTACCAACTTTGCATCTCTCAAATTCAAACTGATGAAACGACATAATTTTAGTGCAGGACCTTGCATTTTACCGCAAGAAGTAATGCAAAAAGCCTCTGAGGCAATTTTAGATTTCGATAATGGATTATCTATTATTGAAATTTCCCACAGAAGCAAGCCTTTTGTAGATGTAATGGAGAAAGCCCGTGCATTGGCATTGGAGCTTTTGGGCTTAGAAGGAAAGGGTTACAAAGCCTTATTTTTGCAAGGTGGGGCAAGCACCCAATTCTTAATGGTTGCTTTAAACCTTCTTGAAAAAAGAGCTGCATATCTGAATACTGGAACCTGGGCCGACAAAGCCGTTAAAGAAGCCCGAATTTTTGATGATATTATTGAAGTAGCCTCCTCAAAGGATGCAAATTACAATTACATTCCTAAGGGGTATGATATTCCAGAGGATTATGATTATTTCCACTGCACTTCTAACAACACCATTTTTGGCACGCAGATAAAGAAATTTCCAGACTCGCCCATACCTATGGTTTCCGATATGAGTAGTGATATCTTTTCGCGCCAATTAGATTTTACCAAATTCGATTTAATTTATGCTGGAGCACAGAAAAATATGGGTCCTGCTGGTACAACATTGGTGGTTGTAAATGAAGATATCCTTGGAAAGGTTTCTCGTAAAATTCCATCCATGATGGATTATAAATTGCACATCAGCAAGAGTAGCATGTTTAATACACCGCCTGTTTTTGCAGTTTATGTTTCTATGTTAACTCTGGAATGGTTAAAAAACCTTGGTGGAATCTCTGAAATAGAAAAAATTAATGAGAGAAAAGCCCAATTAATTTACTCTGAAATTGACCTTAACCCGTTATTTAAAGGCTTTGCCGTTAAAGAAGACCGATCTTCAATGAACGCCACCTTTAACCTAGTAAATGAAGATTTAAAGGAAACCTTCGACACTATGCTTAAAGAAGCTGGAATTAACGGTCTTAATGGTCACCGAAGTGTAGGTGGTTACAGGGCCTCTATGTATAATGCATTGCCTTTAAATAGTGTTGCAACCCTTGTTGAAGTGATGAGCGAACTAGAACGCAAGGCTTAATTATTAATAGTAAATGTCTTAACGAGACATTAAACATAAAATCGACAAATGAAAGTATTAGCAAACGACGGAATTTCTAAAAAAGGAGTAGAAGCATTAGAAGCCGCCGGTTTTGAAGTTTTAACTACGAAGGTTGCACAAGAGCAGCTAATAGATTATATAAACAAACATGAAATCGATGTTCTTTTGGTTCGGAGTGCCACAACTGCAAGAAAAGAATTGATTGATGCCTGCAAGAGTTTAAAAATTATTGGTCGCGGCGGAGTCGGTATGGATAATATTGACGTAGCCTATGCCCGAGAAAAGGGATTGAAAGTTATAAACACCCCGGCTGCCTCATCTCAATCTGTAGCAGAATTAGTATTTGCCCATTTATATGGTGGTGTCCGCTTCTTACATGATTCTAACCGCAATATGCCTTTAGAAGGTGAAACCAAGTTTGGTTCACTGAAAAAAAGTTATGCCAAGGGTGTTGAACTAAGAGGTAAAACTTTAGGAGTTATCGGTTTCGGCCGTATAGGACAAGAGACCGCAAAGATTGCTTTAGGAGCAGGCATGGAAGTTATTTACCATGACCCTTTTATAGAGGCTTCTAACATTTCATTAGAATTCTTTGATGGCAGATCCATTGATTTCAGTTTTGACTCAGTCTCTAAAGAAGAGGTTTTGAAAAATGCTGATTTTGTAACCGTTCATGTGCCAGCCCAAAAAGAATATGTAATTGGTAAAAAAGAACTAGATTCTATGAAAAATGGTGCTGCGATAGTGAATGCTGCGCGTGGTGGGGTTATTGATGAAGTCGCATTGATTGAAGCCTTAGATAGTGGAAAATTAAGCTTTGCGGCTCTAGATACTTTTGAGAATGAACCTACACCAGCCATTAAAGTGTTAATGAATGGAAAGATTTCTTTAACCCCTCATATAGGTGCTGCTACCAATGAGGCTCAAGATCGAATAGGAACAGAATTGGCATCGCAAATAATTGAAATTTTAAAGTAAGTAAAAACTACTGTTAAAATAAAATTAACCCAAGGAATTACCCTTGGGTTTTTTTGTACCTTTTTGCTAAAATAAGTATCGTGTTGCCATACTTTAAAATAAGCTTATATACTTCATAATTTTGAGGTTAAGCATATACAAACAGATAGTTTAGCTTATTAAAGAATGCTATGAAAATTTTAAAATATCTTTTGACTATTGCAGTAATTGGAACGCTTCTCTTTACTTGTAAAACCAATAAATCTACTACCGATTCAAATCGATCTGTAAATATTAAAGAAGGGGACACTGTAAGAATAGCCAATGACTCCATAGAATATGAAATAATAATCATCGAACCTGGTTTTAATACTTGGTTAATTTCCAGGGCACGACCAGAAGGCTATTACTCTCAACAATTTCTTGAAAACAGGAATCTTATTTACGTCCAAGAATGGAATTATCGGGTAATGCAACCCCAACTTTATAATCCCAATCTTTATGAGATGCAAATTGATTATAGGCCAGGTATAGATTATGGTTATGAAGTTAATTATAAGCTATACAATTATTTCATTTATTTTCAACTTACCTACAAACAAAGGTTGGCGGGTTTCGTTCCAAGAATTTAAATTATCTTTGCACCGATTTTTGAAGATGGAATCATTTAAGAAACATTGGCAAATAGATAAAAACTGGCAATTAATAATCCCTTTTATGGGGTTAGCTGGCCTTGGCTATCTTGCTATAAAATTTAGCATGCTCCTTTATGGTTCTTCATTGATTGGTATATCAATTTCATCAATTTTAATTTTTTTACTTCTCTTAAAAATTTGCCTTTTTTCAATTAATAAATTAGAAGGTAAATGGATTGTAAAACAACGATGGGAATTAATTAGAATCTTTATTGTATTCGCAATAACGGGTTCCTCCTCTGTTTTGGTAACTCGACCATTAATAAAGGAAATGGGAATTACATTAGATAATCTTCATGCCTTTATTTATTGGGTATTATTTATTCTAATAAGCCTTGTAGCATATCAATTGTTGTTGTTGTTTTTCGGTTGGATATTTGGGCAGTTCGAGTTCTTCTGGAATTTCGAGAAAAAGATTTTAAAACGCTTCGGCATTAACCTAGACACATTATGAAGAAAGAACTTATATATTCTTCCTTTTATAAAATTGTCGGGTTGGCAATTGCATTATCATTCTTTGCCCCAGATACCGCTAAGTTTATTCATATTTTCTCCCATGAAAATCATATGGTGTGTGAAGGAGGGAACACCGTTCATTTCCACGCCATTGATATCGATTGTGATTTTTACAAATTCAAGGTTCACAATCAATTTATTTTTAAGCCAGAAACTTTTGAACCTCTTGTTCATCAGTTTTATGCCCCCTACTTTAACAACTACAAATCTTCATTTTATAAAGTAACTCTTAAACTCAAAAGTTTAAGAGCTCCCCCGGTTTTTGCTTAGAATTTACAGAACTAAGTTTTTAATAAAAACCAAATCATATAAATGAAAAATTTATTATTACTGTCACTCCTATTAGTGACACATTCTATTGTTTCACAAAACAACATTACCGGCACAATAAAAGACACTGAAGGTAACCCAGTGATTTTTGCCAACATATACCTTCCACAACTAGAAAAGGGTACTTTTACTGATGACTCCGGGACATTCGAACTTAAAAGTTTACCCACAGGTACCTATAAAATTGTAGTTTCACTTTTGGGTTTTGATACTTATTCAGATGATATCAGAATTCCTTTAAATTCCCCCCTTTTGGTAACACTGAAATCTTCGGCTATTGAAATGGACGAAGTGGTTATTTCCACACCTTTCCACAAATTACAGCGTGACAATGTAATGAAGGTTGAACAACAATCTTTAGCAGAAATAAAGGAACAGGGTGCAATGACATTAGGAGAAGGTATTGCTAATATCAGTGGAGTAAATACCATATCCACAGGTGTAGGCATCTCAAAACCTGTGATTCGAGGACTCAGTTCCAATCGAGTTCTTGTTTATACACAAGGCATTCGCATGGAAAACCAACAATTTGGAGACGAGCATGGATTAGGAATAAATGAAGCTGGGATCAGCAGCGTGGAAGTCATAAAAGGCCCCGCCTCACTCCTATACGGCAGCGATGCCCTAGGAGGAGTATTATACCTTAACCCAGAGCGATTTGCTTCAGAAGATTCGTTGGATGTTAGTATTAGCTCTAAATATTTTGGCAACACCCAAGGTTTTGCAAATAGTTTAGGCGCAAAAACCTCTTCTGAAAATTTTAAATTTTTAATTAGGGGGAGCTTAGCCAATCACTCAGATTATAAATCTCCGGAATATAGGGTAACCAATAGTCGATTTAATGAAAAAGATGTAAAGGCTGGTTTCGGTTATCAAAAAGGAAAATTTAGATCGGAGGTGCGCTATAACTATAATTTTGCCGAACTTGGAATGCCTGAAGAAATAGGTGAACAAACGACTGAAAAACTTCCGGAAATGCCTTTCCAAGAAGTGGCAAGTCATATTTTAAGTAACAAATCTCAATTTTATTTTGGGGATTCTAACCTAGAGGTAACTTGGGGATATATACAAAATAGCAGAAAGGAATTTGAGGAGCATCATGAAGAGGAAGGAGAGGAACATGAAGGAGAGGAAGAAGATCATGGCCATGAGGGTGCAGCACTAAACATGCGCCTCAGGACCTTTAGTTATGATGCAAAATACCATCTTCCTGAACTAGGTAAATTTGAAACAATTTTTGGAATTCAAGGAATGTTCCAAAGCAATGCAAATTTTGGAGAAGAAACCCTAATCCCTGATGCCAATACAACCGACTTTGGTGTTTTAGGAACCTCACATATACATTTTGAAACTGTCGATTTACAGATAGGTCTTCGTTATGACCACCGAAATATTGATATAGAAAATGATTTTAGTAGAGACTTCAACAGTTTTAATGCAGCTGCAGGCCTAAAAACAAACATTTTCAAGAATGTTGTAACACGTTTAAATTTTTCATCAGGATTTAGGGCGCCAAATTTGGCAGAATTAACTTCTGAAGGTTCGCATGAAGGTACTAACCGTTACGAAATAGGAAACCCCGATTTAACTAACGAACGTAATTTCCAAATAGATTTGGCCATAGAATATGGGAATGATCACTTTGAAATTTTTGCCAATGGATTTACAAATTTTGTAAACGACTATATTTATTTGACACCAACAGGAAATTTTGTGGATGCTGATCCGGAATATCTATATGTTCAAGAGAATGCAAAACTATATGGAGGTGAGTTGGGTATTCACATTCACCCCCACCCACTCGACTGGTTACATTACGAAGCTAGTTTTGAATCAGTTACTGGCAAACAAGACAATCGTGATTATTTACCGCTAATTCCGGCCAATTCTTTGAACAATATGTTTAGGGTAGAATTTCCTAAAGGTTTTGTTAGTGGTGGACAAGCTTTCGTGAAACTTTCTTCCATTTTCAGCCAAAACAATGTTCATCCAGAAGAGACTTCCACACCAGGTTATAGCTTGTGGAGTACAGGTCTTTCAGGTACTATAAGGCTATTTAATAAGCCTCTTGGATTAAATTTTACTGTAACCAATTTGGGTGATAAAAAATACATCAATCACTTATCTAGGTTGAAACCAGATGGCATTTTTAATATAGGCAGAAACATAAGTTTTGGACTTAATTATGAAATTTGAAAATTTTTTCAAAAAAAACTAAGGGTATTTTAAAAATTCACCGTCTAAGGTATAGAATTAATTGAGTTAGTTTTTTCAATTGAATTGAGAGGATTGAAGGGTTGGAATGTTCCAGCCCTTTTTTTTTGAAATTTTTCGACTGAATCGATTAAAGACAATTTCTTAAAAATTCTTTAAAATCCATATTTAACTAAGGGTTATTATCGGATTTAACGTCTATGATTCTAAAGGATGTAATTTTTCACCCAATTGAAAAAATCATAATTCGACTAACAACTAAATATTCAGTACTAATGATTAAACTTCTCAAAATTTTCATTTTACTTTTTTCAACCGTTGCCTTTTCCCAAATTTTGGAACCAGTATCATGGTCAACAGATATTAAAGAAATTGGTGACAAAGAATACCAATTACTTATTAAGGCTGATATTGATGAAGGATGGCACCTTTATTCCCAAAATGTCCCTGATGGAGGGCCTATCCCAACAACTTTTACCTTCGAAACAAATGAAAATTTTGAATTAGTTGGAGAAACTGTTGAAGAGGTAGGTCATACAGTTAATGATCCTGTATTCAATTTGAAAATTACATTCTTCGAAAACTCTACCACATTCACCCAAAATATTCGGTTTGTTAACGAACCAACTAATATAAAGGGTGAAGTTGAATTTATGGTGTGTGATGACCAAAGATGTCTTCCTCCTACCTATGTAGAATTAAATTTCAATTTATTAGGTGATAATTCAACCGTAGAGACAGAAAAGAAGGAAACCACACCTGTTAAAGTTGAAAAGGAAGAAACAGTCTCAGAGGTTAGGGCCGAAAACCAACAATCCAACAAAGGCCTTTTAACAATATTTATAATAGCTTTTTTGTCAGGGTTCGCAGCATTGTTAACTCCGTGCGTATTCCCTATGATACCATTAACTGTAAGCTTTTTTACTAAGCAAAGTAAGTCTAAGGCCGCTGGTATTAAGAATGCAATAATTTATGGAATTTCCATCATTGCAATCTATGTGTTGTTGGGATCCGTAGTAACGGCAATATTTGGAGCTGATTCCTTGAACAGGTTGTCCACTAACGTTACTTTCAATATTATTTTCTTTTTATTGTTAGTGGTTTTTGCGATTTCTTTTTTAGGTGCTTTTGAAATCACTTTACCACATTCCTGGGCCAACAAAATTGATTCTCAATCTAACCGAAGTGGCTTAATCGGAATCGTATTCATGGCCTTGGCTTTGGCAATTGTATCATTTTCATGTACCGGTCCTATAGTTGGCACCTTATTGGTTGAAGCTGCTTCAAAAGGTGGAATTGCCCCAATTGTTGGCATGCTCGGATTTTCATTGGCAATTGCCTTACCATTTGCCTTATTTGCTGCATTTCCTGGATGGTTAAATTCACTTCCTAAATCTGGTGGCTGGTTAAATACAGTTAAGGTTGTTTTAGGGTTCTTGGAATTGGCTTTAGCATTTAAATTTTTATCAAATGCAGACCTTGTATTGCAATTACATTGGTTAGAGCGTGAAGTGTTTTTAGCAATTTGGATTGCGATTTTTGGAGCTTTAGGTTTCTATTTACTTGGCAAAATACAATTGCCCCATGATAGTCCGATTCCGCATATTTCAGTAGGAAGGTTAAGTTTGGCATTGCTTGTTTTAGCATTTGTAATTTATTTAATTCCTGGTCTTTGGGGTGCACCATTAAAACTAATCAGTGGTTTTCCTCCACCATTAAATTATAGCGAATCTCCAAAAGGAGTTGGAGGGTCTAGTGTTTCTAATGTCACAGACCATAATTCTTTCCCGGATGGAGCACACGAAGGTCCACATGGTATACCATCCTTTACAGATTATGAAAAAGGTATGGCCTATGCTAAATCTATAAATAAACCTGTGCTAATTGATTTTACTGGTTTTGCCTGTGTGAACTGCAGAAAAATGGAAGACAATGTCTGGTCAGATCCAGCTATTTTAGAAACTCTAACCAACGATTTGGTATTGATTTCTCTGTATGTGGATGACAAAAGGCAATTAGAGGATGCCGAAAATCAAATTTCCAAACTCTCTGGTAAGCCTTTTAGAAATATTGGGCAAAAGTGGAGTGAATTTCAGCAACTTAAATATAATGCGAATGCTCAGCCATTCTATGTATTGATTGATACTCAAGAAAATTTATTAACAGAACCATCAGCTTATAATCCCGATGTTGAAGACTATCACAACTGGCTTAAGAAAGGCCTCAACGCTTTTTAATTCAAATAACCCCGAAACCAACACTCAAGTTAAGAAAAGTCAACTTGAGGAATATTTTGAGAGTTTCAGGTCTAAAATAATAGGTGTTAATGACAGTATAGATACTCCTTTTGGAACAAAACCTTTGGTTTATGCTGATTGGACGGCAAGTGGCAGAAATTTTTCCTTAATCGAGGAAAAATTTTTCCATGATGTCTATCCATTAGTTGCCAATACCCATACTGAAACATCTTATACTGGTGCCGTAATGACCAATGGCTATAATAAAGCCAGAAAAATTATTAAGCAACATGTAAATGCTAACGATGAAGATGTTTTAATTACGGTTGGAACAGGAATGACGGGTGCGGTAAATAAACTTCAACGTATCTTGGGATTGCGACTTCCAGAGCATTTTAAATCACAACTTACAATACCTGAGGAAGAAAGGCCTATTATTTTTGTTTCACACATGGAGCATCACTCCAATCAAACAACTTGGTGCGAAACTATTGCCAAAGTTATAGTGGTACCGCCAGATGAAAATGGTCTTATTTCCTACGATAATTTTAAAGATCTTTTAAAGCAATATCAAGATCATCCTTTCAAAATTGTTTCGATAACTGCCTGTAGTAATGTAACAGGAATAAAAACAAATTATCACAAAATTGCAAGCATTGCCCACATCTATAATGCTTTTTGTTTTGTCGATTTTGCCTGTTCTGCTCCTTATGTGGAAATTAATATGCATCCAGAAAATGAAATGGAGCAACTCGATGGAATATTCTTTTCACCACATAAGTTTTTAGGTGGGCCTGGATCTAGCGGGGTTCTTATTTTCAATAAGAAATTTTATAAAAATAGAATTCCTGATAATCCGGGTGGAGGAACGGTTTTATACACGAATCCTTGGGGAGAACATGATTATATCGAGGATATTGAAACCCGTGAGGATGGTGGAACTCCTGGATTTTTGCAGACCATAAGAACTGCCATGGCAATAAAATTAAAAGAGGCCATGGGTGTCAGGAATATTTTAAATAGAGAAAAGGAAATCAATGAGATTATTTTTGAAAATTTAAAATCTATTCCGAATCTAAAACTACTGGCCGGGGAACATGAAAATCGCCTTGGTATTTTTTCATTTTACATAGAAGATGTTCATTACAACCTTATTGTAAAATTACTTAACGATCGATTTGGTATACAAACTAGAGGCGGATGCAGCTGTGCCGGTACATATGGCCATTATTTGTTGAATGTAGATAGGAATACTTCAAAAGAAATTGAACAAAAAATCCTTTCCGGTTGTTTGAAAGATCGTCCAGGCTGGATAAGAATGTCCATACATCCAACCATGAGAAATTCTGAAGTGACTTATATTTGTAATTCTATACGGGAGGTGGCAGAAAATGCAGCAATTTGGGGTAAGAATTACGAATATGATTCTTCAAAGAACGATTTTGAATTTAGAAATTATACTCCCAAATATGGACAAATTGAGAATTGGTTTAAATTCTAGTTATTAATAACAGGCACACAATTTTAGAAGCATTAAATGGATATATTTTATTACGCTAAAGATTACTTAACTGCTAGCAAAGCACTGGCTATTGCTAATGGGACAATTAAAGGAAGAATCCATGAAACTACCCAAGAGGGTATTTTAAAAAGTAAATCCATAGTTAAAGAGATTGCTGACGGTGATGAAGCTGTTTATGGAATAAACACAGGTTTCGGTCCTTTATGTACAACCCGAATTTCTAAATCTGAAACTGTAAAACTCCAAACCAATATTTTAAAGAGCCATAGCGTAGGTGTTGGAAATTTTCTAGATGACACCTTATCTCTTTTAATGATGGTATTAAAGGTACAAGCCCTTGCGCAAGGGTTTTCAGGAATTAAAGAAGATACTTTGGAACGTATTATTTGGCACATAGACAATCAAGTTGTGCCAATGGTACCAGAGCAAGGTTCTGTAGGAGCAAGTGGTGATTTAGCCCCACTTTCCCATTTATTTCTCCCGTTAATCGGATTTGGTCAAGTTAGGTTTAGAGGTGAAATTTTTGAGGCGTCTGAAATACTCGAAAAATTTAATTTGAGTCCAATTACTCTTGGACCAAAAGAAGGGCTGGCACTAATTAACGGAACACAATTTATTGCTGCCCATGCTGTGGTGGCCGTTGATCGTTTACATAACTGTTTAGATAGAGCAGATATGATAGGAGCAATGATGGTAGATGCCCTAAGAGGTTCTAACAAACCTTTTTACTCACAATTACACGAATTGCGTCCATTTAAGGGTAATAAACATGTAGCTGCAAGAATTTATAACTTTTTGAAGGGATCGGAGATTCTCAATTCCCATGAAGATTGTGACCGCGTTCAAGATCCCTATTCCTTAAGATGTATGCCTCAAGTTCATGGAGCTTCGAGAAATGCATGGTTGCATTTAAAGGAATTACTAGAAGTAGAATTGAATTCTGTGACGGATAATCCAATAATTTTCAATAAGGACCTAACTATAAGTGGTGGAAATTTCCACGGCCAACCACTAGCAATGGTTTTAGACTATGCTGCATTAGCTGCTTCAGAAATAGGAAACATTGCTGACAGAAGGATTTACCTCGCCATTGAAGGACGTTACAAAGAAGTACCAAAACTGTTACTAAAGGACACAGGTATCAATTCTGGATACATGATTCTTCAGTACACTTCAGCTGCATTGGCTAGTGAGAATAAATCTCTTTGTCATCCTGCAAGTGCCGATAGTATACCAACCTCACTTGGTCAAGAAGATCACGTAAGCATGGGTTCTATTTCAGGCAGAAAGGCACTTCAAATTATTGGTAATGTTGAAAAAATTCAATCTATTGAATTGTTAACAGCCGCGCAAGCTTTCGAATTTAGAGATCAATTAAGGTCTAGTGAATTTTTAGAGGAACTTTACGAAGCCATAAGAAATGAAATTTCATTTGCCGACGAAGACCGTGTTTTTGCAGAAGACATATTTAAAGCCGGGGAATTAATTTCAACTGGTACTTTAGAAAAAGTGTATAAAAATTGTTTGCAATCTGGAAAATTAGAGGAGGTAGAAATTCATAAGGAAGAATTTCAAACCTATTAATAAGAAATTATCACATTATGCAAGTTAATGAAGTACATAAGCAGATAAATATAACCAAGGAGTTAACCCAAGGTATTCCAAATAATTTACCTCCAAAAAAAACTCGAAGCAATAAGGTGTCTCATGCACCTATTCGAAAAGATATACTTTCCACAGAGGAAAAAAAATTGGCGGTTCGCAATGCATTAAGATACTTTAAGCCTGAATGGCATAAGGAATTGGCCACAGAATTCTACCAAGAATTAAAGGATTATGGCAGAATTTATATGTATCGCTTTATGCCAGACTATGAAATGTTTGCAAGGCCAATAGATTCATATCCTGCTAAGTGTGCACAGGCAGCTGGTATCATGTTGATGATTCAAAATAATTTAGATCCTGCCGTTGCTCAACACCCAGAAGAACTGATTACTTACGGAGGTAATGGTGCGGTTTTTCAAAATTGGGCTCAATATTTATTGACGATGAAATATTTGTCTGAAATGACAGATGAGCAGACCCTCCATATGTATTCAGGACATCCTATGGGATTATTTCCATCATCAAAAAATGCACCTCGTGTTGTTGTCACAAACGGCATGATGATTCCTAATTATTCAAAACAAGATGATTGGGAGCGATATAACGCCTTAGGAGTTACCCAATATGGACAAATGACAGCGGGCAGCTATATGTATATTGGTCCACAAGGTATCGTTCATGGTACTACAATAACGGTTATGAATGCTTTTAGAAAATGTCTTCCAAAAGGAGAAACTCCTGCCGGAAAAATTTTCTTAACCGCTGGATTAGGTGGTATGAGTGGTGCGCAACCAAAAGCAGGAAACATTTCAGGCTGTATTACAATTTGTGCCGAAGTTAATCCTGAAGCAGCTCATAAACGTCACTCACAAGGTTGGGTTGATGAAATTTTGGGAGATTTGGATGAATTAGTAAATCGTACAAAAACGGCTATAACAAATTCAGAGATTGTAAGTATTGCTTATATCGGCAATGTGGTAGATGTTTGGGAACGATTCTATGATGAAAATGTTTATATCCATTTAGGATCAGACCAAACTTCTTTGCACAATCCATGGTCAGGTGGATATTATCCAGCCGGAATTTCTTTTGAGGAAGGCAATGAATTAATAAAATCTGATCCTGAACAATTCAAGAAAAAAGTACAGGAAAGTCTTGTAAGACATGCTAATGCGATTAACAAACATGCAGCCCGTGGAACGTATTTCTTCGATTATGGAAATGCCTTCTTGTTGGAAGCCTCAAGAGCCGGTGCTGATGTAATGGCAGAGAATGGTATCGATTTTAAATACCCTTCTTATGTTCAAGATATTTTAGGGCCAATGTGTTTCGATTATGGGTTTGGACCATTCAGATGGGTTTGCTGTTCGGGAACTACAGAAGATCTACAAACCTCAGATAGGATCGCGGCAGAAGTTTTAAAATCAATAAAATTAAATGCACCTGAAGAAATTCAGCAACAATTACAGGATAACATAATTTGGATTGAGGAAGCAGAGCAAAATAAATTAGTAGTTGGTAGCCAAGCTAGAATTTTATATGCCGATGCAGAAGGTCGTGAGAAAATTGCCCTGGCATTTAACGAAGCGATAAAATCTGGTAAAATTTCAGGTCCGATAATTCTTGGTAGAGACCATCATGACGTAAGTGGTACCGATTCTCCTTACAGAGAAACAAGTAATATTTACGATGGAAGTAAATTTACTGCTGACATGGCCATACATAACGTTATTGGTGATGGTTTTAGGGGAGCTACTTGGGTTTCCATCCACAATGGTGGTGGTGTAGGCTGGGGCGAAGTCATTAACGGAGGATTTGGTATGCTATTAGACGGAAGTGAAAATGCAAGAACCAATATTTCGAATATGCTGTTCTATGATGTTACAAATGGAATTGCCCGAAGAAATTGGGCACGTAATGATGAGGCAATGTTTGCAATTAAGCGAGAAATGATGCGCAGACCAAATCTTCAGGTAACAATACCCGAATTAGTCGACGATAATATCTTAGAACATATGTAATAAAAAAGGCTGCCGTTGGCAGCCTTTCGCTTTCTATAAACTAGTTACGATTTTACTTCTATAGTCTGAACCTTTTTCTGAGGACTAAATACATAAGTGTATAACCACATAATAGTAAAGGACGGAATGAAATCCATTCCAGGTAATATCTCCTCAATAAATGAGAGTATACCACCTATTCTACCTTTACGACCAGCATACATTTTTGTCATTAAATATGCAGAAGCTGGGGCCCAAATTATATCGATAAACGTAACCATACCGATGGCATCGAAAAGTACACCAAGGGCTAGTTTTTGATTTTTACTTAAGTTTTGAAAATTTATCATTGGTAATGGTATTAATTGCCTTATTTATTGCAATTAGTATACCAATTTTAAGAGAGCCTAAAACCAATTAGCTTTAAGAATTCGTTTCGAGTTTCATTGTGTTGAAATTGCCCTCTAAAGCCAGAGGTTGTAGTAACAGAATTTTGTTTTTGCACTCCTCGCATCATCATGCACATATGGGCTGCCTCAATAACAACTGCAGCCCCTTGAGGATTTAAGGTATTATTGATACAATCAAGTATTTGCTCGGTTAAACGCTCCTGCACTTGTAATCTTCTAGCAAATACATCCACCACTCTCGGTATTTTGCTTAGGCCAACAATTTTACCATCTGGTATGTATGCAATATGGGCTTTTCCATAAAAGGGCAACATATGATGTTCACATAAAGAATAGATTTCAATATCCTTTACTATGACCATTTCATTATAAGATTCGTTGAACATGGCGCTCCGGAGTATTGCTTCTGCATCCTGCTCATACCCTTGGGTAAGAAATTGCATGGCTTTAGCCGCCCTTTCAGGAGTCTTTAGTAGACCTTCGCGAGTAACGTTCTCTCCCACCTCCCCAATGATTTCTTTATAAAAGGAACTTATTTTTTCATTGGCCTGCATGCTGTATTCTTCCATAGCACTAAGAATCGTTTAATATTTCTTAAAAATAAACCTTTTTAAGCGCTATCTCATTTTTAAAATATTATTTTCGAACATCCTTGAGGAAATTTATATGATTACTGCCACGAATATCCATAAGTATTACGACGATTTACATGTTTTAAAAGGGGTTGACCTAACCATTAATAAAGGTGAAGTGGTTTCTATAGTGGGTGCATCAGGAGCTGGAAAAACGACCCTGCTTCAAATTCTTGGAACTTTGGATAAAGCTTCCAATCTAAAAGAGAGCGAATTAATAATAAATGAAACCAAAATAAATTCATTAAACGACAGATCTTTGGCCAAATTTAGAAATGAACATTTAGGGTTTATTTTTCAGTTTCATCAATTACTTCCAGAATTTACGGCATTAGAAAATGTTTGCATTCCAGCATTCATTAAAAATACTGAGAAAAAAATTGCAGAAAATCGAGCCAAAGAGTTACTCGATTTCTTGGGTTTAACCAATAGATATGACCATAAACCAAATGAATTATCTGGAGGTGAGCAACAAAGAGTTGCAGTTGCTCGTGCACTAATTAATAATCCCGACTTAATCTTTGCTGATGAGCCTTCTGGAAATCTAGACAGCGAATCTGCTGACAACCTACATCATTTATTTTTCAAATTGAGGGATGAATTTGGGCAAACCTTTGTTATTGTAACCCATAACAGGGAATTAGCTGATATGGCAGACCGAAAATTAACCATGGTGGATGGAAAGATTGTTGACCAATAAAAAACAGATTAAGAAAAATACTGATTTGTCATTCTTGGAACTAAAGGAATTCCTAGATTCTAAGGTTCTGCTCTACAACACCATTGATTTCCTAGAAACTGATCCCATTCAAATTCCACATCAATTTCAGCTAAAAGAGGATATAGAGATTGCCGGCTTTCTAACAGCAACCATAGCTTGGGGTAACCGAAAAAGTATTATTAAAAATGCAGATAGAATGATGCAACTTATGGGTTATGCTCCCTACGAATTTGTTTTAAATCATTCTGAAAAGGACCTAAAAAGGCTAGAAGGTTTTGTGCACCGCACCTTTAATGGAAAGGATTTTCAAAATTTTATTATTAATTTAAAACGCCTATACCTACTTAATGGTGGGCTAGAAAGGGTTTTCCAAATTTCTGAAACCAATAAAAACTTACAATTTAGTATACATCATTTTAAAAAAGTGTTTTTTGAAGGAAATGAAAAATCACGTTCAACCAAACATATAAGTGATCCACTTAAAAATTCAGCGGCCAAGAGAATAAATATGTTTTTAAGGTGGATGGTACGGTCAGACCAAATGGGAGTTGATTTTGGAATTTGGAACAGTATTAGCCCAAGTGAATTGTCCTGTCCCTTAGATGTGCATTCAGGAAATGTTGCTAGGAAATTAGGACTATTAAAACGTAAACAAAATGATGCAAAAGCATTGGCCGAGTTAGATTCGATGCTAAGACAACTGGACCCAAAAGATCCTGTTAAGTATGATTTTGCTCTTTTTGGACTAGGGGTATTCGAAAAATTTTAATTACTTAAATAATATCATTTTAAATTCAATAAATATGCGAATATCATTACTACTACTGCTCGCTTCTATTTCTTTAGGTTTTAGTCAAAAAGTATCAATTCCCATAGATACGATGGTGGTTACAACCCATAATACCACTGTTAAGGGTGTATCCTTTTCTTATACTGCAGAAACCGGTACACAACCTGTTTGGGATAGTGAGGGAAATCCTATTGCCACTTTATATTACACCTATTATACACGTAATAATGTAAAGGACAAAGCAAGTCGGCCAATCATTTATTCATTCAATGGCGGGCCTGGCTCAGCATCGGTTTGGATGCACATTGCCTATACTGGTCCAGAAATTTTAAATATCGACGATGAAGGATACCCAGTTCAACCTTATGGAACAAAGTCTAACCCCTACTCAATTATAGATGTTGCCGACATAGTTTTTATAAATCCGGTTAATACAGGTTATTCTAGAATGGTTCCAGACAAGGAAGGAAATATGCCAGATAAAGAGCTGTTTTTTGGAATTAACGAAGATGTTAAATATTTGGCCGAATGGATGAACACTTTTACCACACGACACAACCGCTGGGAATCGCCAAAATACATTATTGGTGAAAGTTATGGTGGTACCCGTGTGATGGGCTTATCATTAGAATTGCAACAAAGCCAGTGGATGTATTTGAATGGCGTTATCATGGTTTCACCAGCAGATTATAAAATATTACGTGCTGGAGGTCCCGTTTCATCTGCTTTAAACCTGCCATATTATACCGCCTCTGCATGGTACCATAAACAATTACCATCGACCTTACAGCAAAAAGACCTTTTAGAAGTATTACCAGAATCCGAGGATTTCACAATAAATCAATTAATTCCGGCTTTGGCAAAGGGGGGTGCAATTTCCGATGCGGAACGTAACGAGATAGCTAATAAAATGAGTTATTTTTCAGGTCTTGATAAAAAAGTAATTCTTCAACACAACCTAGATGTTCCAACGAGTTTCTTTTGGAAGGAGCTGCTAAGAGAAAAAGGACAGACTATTGGTCGACTTGATTCTAGATATTTAGGATACGATAGAATGGACGCGGGCATGCGACCAGATTATAATGCAGAAATAACATCGTGGTTGCATTCATTTACGCCTGCAATAAACTATTACATCCGCGAGCATTTAAACTTTAAAACAGATGTTAAATACAATATGTTTGGTCCCGTACGTCCATGGAATAACGACAATGACAATGTCCGTGAAGGTATTGGCCAAGCCATGGCTCAAAACCCATATATGAAAATCTTAGTTCAATCTGGTTATTATGATGGTGCAACAACCTATTTCAATGCTAAATACACAATGTGGCAGATTGATCCTAGCGGCAAATTTAAAGACCGTATGGACTTTAAAGGTTACCGAAGTGGCCATATGATGTATCTGCGAAATGAAGATTTAGAAAAATCAAATGAAGATCTCAGACAATTTATAAAAGGTTCACTTGCCAACGGAAAATCAGCAAAATATTAAGATTAGAAATTAAAAAACCCTGGTTAATCCAGGGTTTGTTTTTTATATCTAATTTCCAATTTCGTTAACCGGTTCACTCAGGTTAAGCCAAGCATTCCTGGCAATTATCTGCTCATACGTCGGATTCGGAATTTCAACAATTGTATCCTGGAACGTATAAGTCGTTGGTAATACTGTTTGAATTGTTTTAACCTGGTCGTTATGTTTAAACTCAAAAGTAACATTATCCCCACTTTGCCATTTGTACAAAGCGCCTAAAATTTCCCGGGCATTTTCATCGTTAACTTTTATTCCATCAACAGAAATCAACACATCGTTAGGTTGTATATTCTGATCTCTCCAAAAACTATTCTCATTTACGCTATTGGCAAATAACAATTCGCCAGTCTGTTTGTCTGATTTAAAAATAAAACTAGAACTAGACCTAATGTAACTTGTTGGAACTTCTTTCTTTTGAATAATTAAACCAACTTTATTAAGAAACTTTGAATAATCTATCGGTTCATTTCCTATTACATATTTGTCGAAAAACTTGGAAACACTTGGGTAAGTGATTTGGCCAATTTCAGCAATCAAATTATCATCTACGAAGGGTTTATCGGTACCATAATCTTTGGATAAGTCTTTAACCAAATCCAATAAACTTCTATCCCCACTGCTTTCTTCCCTCATTAAAATATCGAGACACATGCCAATTAATGCACCCTTTTGGTATACGTTATAAAAGTTTGATGCATATGGTTCCTCAAGGATGTTTTCACTCATTGTAGTGAAACTCATAGTATCATCCATTTTTTTAGAGACCGCTATCTGCTTCAAAAGAGTTTTATAATAGGCGTCTGAAGTTACCAAGCTTTCATAAACCTGAAAATGTTGGGCAAAGTATTCAGTAACTCCTTCATATAACCATAAATGCTTTGAAAATGTAGGGTTATTGTAATCGAAATAATGAACATCTTCAGAATGCAAGGCCAATGGCGTGACTATATGAAAAAACTCATGCGAGACTACATCAATCATCGAATGTTCTAACTCCTCCTTAGATGAATTCTCCCTCAAAACCACAACAGTAGATTTATGATGCTCTAAGGCACCATACCCACGTGGACTCTTTGCATCCCCAGGAGATAAATAAAGAAAAATATCGTAGCGAGGTGTACTATTTAAATCTCCTAAATAATTCTTTTGGGCCTTCATCATTTTGTACATAGCTTCTTTTAAATCTGAAGCTGAATGTTTGCCATTTGGAGAATAAACACTTAAAACAATTTTAATATTGCCAACCAAAAACTCCTCTACACTTAAGTTCCCATACATCATTGGGTTATCCGTAATATCAAAATACCTGTTCGCAAAGTAACTTGACGTTACCAACTTACCATCATCACTAATTTTCTTAGACATTTCCTCTAAGGCAGAAGTTCTTGTAAAATCGCTAGGAGCAGTTACGGTTAAAGCATATTGGTTGTTTTTCAAGGAATCGAAATATCCAACAAATCCATGAAGGTTTAGCACAAAATTTTCCTCCTCAATGTTAGTGCCTGCTGGTGAAAAAGGAACCGACATTTCCGATTCTAAGTCAAAAGTATCATTAACCCAATAAGTAAGCCTATCTAGTTTCCTAGAATTTACAATCATCCAGCTATTATCATCTATTTTGGTTACCGGAAGATCCATACCAGCATAATCAAGGGCTTTGAAATTCTCTAAAAATCGACCAAAATCACTATTCTCATATGTGCCTTGTACTACTTTAGGGAGCCTATATATAACAGTATCTTTTGTAAATCTACCTGGATTAACTTCTACCGGAACCTTATCTTTTTTAGTATTTGCTATATTGATATCCACAACAATGATGGAACTATCGGCGAGATCTTCGGTGACTATCTGTGTGTTCTTACAACCAAAAATTAAAGTTGTCAGGCACAGATACACAAAAAATTGTTTCATGAAAGTATGTTCAAAAGGGTTGCAAAAATAGAAAAAAGATGGGTTAATTTAGCATAACTTACTGTTAAAAAATATGTTATATTAACCGAATGTCACTACCAAAAATCAGTATTTTAACTCCATTTAAGGATACACAGCAGTATATTGGTGAATGCATAAAATCGGTAATAAATCAATCGTATTCAAATTGGGAGTTACTATTGGTCAATGACAACTCGGAGGACAATAGTCTAAAAATCGCCAATAATTTTTTGAGAATGGAAGACCGTATTAAGGTTTTTCAAAATGAAGGAAAAGGAATAATTGCGGCCTTACGAACAGCCTACAAACATTCCTCAGGAAACTTTATAACCCGGATGGACAGTGATGATATCATGGCGGAAGATAAATTAAGCATAATGTTCCATCAATTACAGAATTCGGGTAAAGGTTATATTGCTTTGGGATTGGTAAAGTATTTTGGAGAAAAACGAATTAATGATGGTTATAAAAGATATGAGAATTGGCTCAATAGGCTCATTAAATCAGGAAATAATTTCAATGAAATCTATAAAGAATGTGTAATTCCATCCCCTTGTTGGATGGTCCATAAAACAGATCTTGACAAATGTGGAGGATTTAATCCAAACCTCTATCCGGAGGACTACGATTTAGCTTTTAGATTTTATAAGCATGGTTTGAAATGCTTGGTAGCCGACAAACTTCTCCACTTTTGGAGAGACTACCCCACAAGGACATCTAGAACACATAAACATTATGCCCATAATTATTTCTTGGACATAAAAATGAAATATTTCTTAGAGCTTGATTATAATGCAAAGAGACCTTTAACAGTTTGGGGAGCCGGTTTTAAAGGCAAGTATATTGCAAAAACACTTAAAAAATTTGGAATAAGTTTTTATTGGATATGCAACAATCCTAAAAAAATTGAAAAAAAAATATACGGGGTCAAACTTCAAAATTTTGAATCGTTAAAAGAATTGAATAATCCACAGTGCATAGTTACAGTAGCAAATTCGCAATCGCAGAAAGTGATAAGAAATTATTTCGAGCAACATCAATTTGTTTCAATGAAAGATTATTTCTTTTTTTGTTGAATTCAGTTTCTTTAAAATTGTCCAAAGTTCCATGAGTAACTATAATGGCATTTTCTATATTTGAATGAATTTTAAAATTTGGTAATTACTAATGCAGTTTAAACATCCGGAACTTCTTTATGCCCTGTTTTTACTGGTCATACCAATTTTAATACACCTTTTTCAATTAAGAAGGTTTCAACGAACCGATTTTACAAATGTTGCTTTCCTAAAAAAGATTACAATACAAACCAGGAAAAGTTCGCAACTAAAAAAATGGTTAACACTTATTACCCGATTAGGGATTTTATCGTGCTTGATATTGGCTTTTGCACAACCATTTAAATCAAATTTTAAAGATTTTCGAATTGAGAAAGAAACGGTTATCTATCTAGATAATTCCTTCAGTATGCAAATGAAGGGACAGAATGGAAGTTTATTAAACGATGCCATCAACGATTTGTTGCAATATTTGGATGGCGATGACAAGATTACCCTTTTCACAAATTCTCAAACCTATAAAAATACCTCATTAAAGGCAGTGCGAAATGACCTAATAGAAACCAAATTTTCACCTAAACAACTCTCCTTGAGTTCAGTTTTGCAAAAAGCAAAAGGCAATCTCGGAGACAATACAAACTCTCTTAAAAACCTCCTTATAATATCAGATTTTCAGGATAAATCTGAGGATGCTCAAATTGAATTCGATTCAACGGCAACTTATAATTTGGTTCAACTTAAGCCTGTTAACACCTTCAATACTTCCATAGATTCAGCTTATATAGCGGAAACCAAACCAGAAACTATAGAAATTGCCGTTAGATTAGGTGGAAATGTCGATGATTTAGAAAATATCCCAATTTCTCTTTATAATGAAAATCAACTGGTTGCAAAAAGTACTATTACAGACTTAGATTCTAATGAAGCTCGTTTTTCAATAAATAGGAATCAACACTTTAAAGGAAAAATTTCTATCGAAGACCCAAACCTCACTTACGATAACGACCTGTTTTTTAACATAGCGGATCAATCCAAAATAAAAGTTTTAACGGTCAATGGTGTATCAGGAAATTTTCTTGAACGGATATTTACCCAAGATGAATTTGAATTGGTTCAGTTTACTAATCAGAATTTAGATTACAGTCAAATTGCGGAACAAAACCTCATTGTATTAAATGAATTGGATAATTTAAATGAATCCCTTTTAACTGCATTAGCTAATTTCAGGGAAAATGGGGGCTCGATAGTGGTTATTCCCTCCATTCAATCTGATTTAATATCATACAAGAGTTTTTCCAATTCTTTTATCTCAAGCAGTTTAGATTCTATTATTCAAGTTGAAAAACGGATTACAGATATAAATTTTGACCATCCCCTATTAAACCAAGTATTCGATACGAGGGTAAGAAACTTTCAATATCCCAATGTCAATACTAGCTATGCTTTATCTGGTCCATTAGCAACTAATATTTTAACATTTGAGGATGGTTCTCCGTTTTTGGTAAACAAGGGAGAGATTTATTTTTTTACTGCACCACTTAATGATTCAAATTCAAATTTCAAAAATTCTCCCTTAATTGTACCAGTATTGTATAATATTGGCAAACAGAGTCTTAAAATCCCTAAACTCTACTATTCAATTCATTACAACAATCAAATTGACATACCAATATCTATTTCCAATGACCGAATTTTATCAATTCGCCAAGATGAGGAAGATATTATTCCTTTGCAACAAGCATTTAGCAATAAGGTAACTCTTCAGATGCAAGAGATACCAGAAAAAGCTGGTATTGTTTCAGTATTTAACAAGGATGATAAACTCACAGATCTTGCCTTTAATTATGATCGTTCAGAAAGCAATTTGAATTACCTTAATGTGAGCAACTTTGATAACGTAGTGTTAAGTAATTCGGTAAAAGATGTTCTTACTGACATAAAAAGTCTTACCAATGTTAATGTGCTATGGAAATGGTTTGTTATTTTTGCGATAGGATTTTTGATTATGGAAATTCTGATCTTAAAATTCCTTAAATGACCGTACTGATACAATCTGCTACAGTTCTCGATACTTCAAGTACACATCATAAAAAGGTCGTCGATATTTTAATCGAAAAAGGTAAAATCACCACTATTTCTAATAAAATTGAACCCAAGAAAGGCTGGACAGTTGTTTCAGAGAAAAATCTTCATGTATCCCAAGGGTGGTTTGATAGCAGTGTTAGTTTTGGTGAGCCTGGTTATGAAGAACGAGAAGATTTAGAGAATGGTTTATATACCGCCGCCAAGTCTGGTTTTACTTCTGTGGCGATAAACCCAAATACGCATCCTGTTATTGATAGCTATGCCGATGTGGCCTATGTAATTAACAAGGCTCAGAAAAGCCCTGTAAATGCCGTTGTAATAGGTAGTTTAACTAAAGATGGAAATGGCACTGATTTAGCCGAAATGTTCGATATGCATAACGCTGGAGCTGTGGCATATTACGACTATAAAAAGTCCATCAACAATCCGAATGTCATAAAATTAGCCTTACAATATGCATCTAATTTTGGCGGTATAATTATGTCCTTTCCAAACAATGAAGCTATTGCTGGTCATGGCGTAATGAACGAAGAGACTACAAGCACCCTATTGGGACTTAAGGGCATACCCTCCCTTGCTGAAGAAATTAGATTGGTCAGGGATTTGTATTTAGTGGAGTATACAGGAGGAACAATGCACATCCCAACTATTTCTACTGCTAAATCGGTAGATCTTATAAGGGCAGCTAAATCCAAAGGCTTAAACATTAGCTGCAGCGTTGCTGTTCATAATTTAGTGTTAACGGATGAAATATTAAAGAATTTCGATTCTAACTATAAAGTTCTCCCTCCTTTACGGACTGAAACAGATCGTTTAGCTCTTATCGAAGGTGTAAAGGATGGCACTATAGACATGGTAACTTCCGACCATAATCCATTGGATATAGAGTTAAAAAAGTTAGAATTTGATCGTGCAGATTTTGGCACCATTGGTTTAGAATCCTTTTTTGGAGCCTTGCAAACTGTTTTCTCAACCGCTAAATCCATTGAGATTCTTACGAGCGGAAAACATTTGTTTAAGGTTGAGGGTAACTCAATAGAAGAGGGTGAAGTAGCCGATCTTAGTTTATTTAACCCCGCTGATAGTTATGTTTTTGGTGAAGAAAACATTTTTTCAAAATCCCATAATTCAATTTTCATGGGAAAAAAATTGAAGGGAAAGGTCTACGGGACCTTCTCAAAAAATCAACTTACAATAAATTAAAATGGAAGTTCAGCAAGACAGTAAAGTTAAATTTATTGCTACTCTAAGTTATATCACCATATTCGGAACCATTATAGCTATTTTTTGGAATGTTGAAAGAAAGAATCCACTGGTTGCCTTCCATTCACGCCAAGGATTAGGACTTTGCATCACTTATATGATAATTGGTTATTTAATTAGCCAATTTGATAGCTTAGCCATTTCTATAGGATTTTGGGTATTCTTAGGTGCCTTGTTTATCTATGGGATTATTGGTGCCTTAACCGATAAATATAATGAAGTTCCTTTTTTAGGGGCACTTTTTCAAAACTGGTTTCAAAGACTAGGAACATGAGTGAGGACTTATATTACATTAAAAGGCCTTCTACACTTAGTTCAGATGCTCCATTATTAATAATGCTTCATGGCTACGGAAGCAATGAGGAGGATTTATTTTCGTTTGCTTCAGAATTACCTGAGGAACTATTCATTATTTCATTACGGGCGCCATACGATTTAATGCCTTATGGATATGCTTGGTACTCAATAAATTTTGATGCACAACAGAATAAGTGGAGTGATGATGAACAAGCAATCCTTTCTCGTGAAAAGGTGGCGAAGTTTATAGATTATGCCATTTATACTTACAACATTAATAAGGAAAACGTAACTCTTTTAGGTTTTAGTCAAGGAACCATATTATCCTATTCTATAGCACTCACTTACCCGACAAAAGTGAAGAATATTATTGCATTAAGCGGTTACGTAAATAAAAATATACTGCCTGAAAATTTTAGTGAGTTTAATTATTCACATCTAGATTTTTATTGTTCCCATGGTAGTGTAGACCAAGTAATACCTGTGGATTGGGCCAGAAAAACACCAGAATTTTTATCTTCTTTGAACATAAAACATTCCTACACCGAATACCCTGTCGGTCATGGTGTATCACCACAAAACTTTTATGATTTTAAAAATTGGCTTGAGGAAAGAATTTAATTTATTGCCTGTATAGTAGATAATCTAAGGTTTCAAATTTCAACTCTTCCTTATTTAAAATTTCATAGCGCAACAACATTTCTCCCCAATATTTTCCATCTGAAAAATCGGCAATTATCCAACGATGGTTTAAAAGTCGAATGCTATTTATCATCATTTTATTCCCGGTCATTGATGCATATGGCACAATGGGGTGATCATCACCCTCATAATCGTTGAGCTTGTACAATTCATCTTTAATAAATGGACCCAATTGTGAAATCTCATAACCTTTGTCTTCAAAATAAGTCATCGCATCATCATTGTAATCGAGACTGAACTTGGCCAAATCAAAATTCTTGTCTTCTAAAAATTTCAAGGAGTCAGCATAAGATTCCTCCATTTTCTCGTAGGCTGTAAGCCTTTTATCGTAATCCTCAATTATGTTTTTTGAATTAACGTATTGGAAAAGTATCACCAATACAGAAAAAATGAACAAATACATAAAAATTCTATTCTTCATCTATAGTAATTTGTAGGTTATCATAAGCTAAATAAACATTTTCTGGCAAATTGGCCTGGACATCGTCATGAAATCCAAGCATATGGCTGATGTGGGTTAGATAGGCTCTTTTAGGGTCAACAGATTCAATAAAAGCTAATGCCTCTTCCAGATTAAAATGAGAAATATGAGGTTCAATCCTTAAGCAGTTCACCACCAATACATCCAGATTATTAAGTTTTTCCATTTCCAATGCTGGTACAGTTTTCATATCTGTTAAATAAGCAAAATTATCAAACCTATAACCGAACACTTTAAGATTATGGTGTAAACCTTCAATTGGAACAACTTCCAAATTGCCCAATTTAAAGGGCATATTTTCAAGAATAATATCTACTACGTTTGGAACCCCAGGATATTTATCCTCAACTTCAAAGATATAATCGAATCTTCTATACAACCCCTGCAGTACGCGTTCTTGGGCATAAATTGGTATATCGCCTTGCCTAAAAAAAAATGGTCTTATATCGTCTAATCCGGCAGTGTGATCTGCATGCTCATGGGTAAATAAAATTCCATCAATATGTTTAACGTTAGCCCTTAGCATTTGTTGCCGAAAGTCGGGTCCACAATCTATAACATAAGAATAATCGTCCCATTCAATTAAAACCGAGACTCGCAATCTCTTATCTTTTGGATTATCACTTAAACAAACAGGATGATCGCTAGCAATTATAGGAATGCCTTGGGAGGTGCCTGTACCTAAAAACGTTACTTTCAAACGATACTTGGGTTTTGAACAAAAGTAAACTTTATTTTTTTGAATGCTTGGCCAATTTAATACCTTTGTGCCACGGACAAACCCAAATTTTATAATGGAAATAACCCTTGCGGGCGATAAGGAATTCGATGAGGTTCCATCCCTGAAATCTAAGGCGTTAAGAATTAATCTTAATGAAAACATCTATGGAACCTTTGCGGAAATAGGCGCAGGGCAAGAAACTGTGCGACATTTTTTCAGGGCCGGTGGTGCTTCGGGTACAATTGCAAAGGCAATGTCCGCATATGATAAAGACTTTAGTGACGCAATTTATGGTATAGAAGATGACAAACGCTATGTCACTGAAGCAAGGTTAAAGAAAATGCTTTCGCATGAAATTGACCTAATTGAAAAACGACTTACTAGGGACAAACATCCAACTAAATTATTCTTTTCCTATGCCAATACAGTAGCCACTATAGACTTTGCCAAAAAATATAAAGGTCATGGCTGGGTTGGTATTAAGTATCAAGTAGATCCCCATGAAGACTATAATGAAATTACTCTTCATATTCGGTTCCGGGAAAATGATGCACGCTTGCAGCAAGAAACCCTAGGTATATTAGGTACGAATTTAATTTATGGGGCTTTCTATAAATACAATGTACCTAAAAAATTACTTAGATATTTATATGATCATCTAGATAAGGATCAGTTGGAAATTGATACAATCAATTTTTCAGGTCCTGTCTTTAAGGATGTCGATAACCGTTTGATGAGTTTGCAATTGGTTAAAAACGGAATGACGGATGCCGTAATGTTTGCACCAGATGGCAATAACGTACTACCAGCTGCTGTACTTTACAAAAAGAATATTTTGGCCCTAAGGGGAAGTTTTAGACCTGTTACAAGAGTAAATATGGACATGCTACAGAAATCTTACGACATGTTCATTAAGGAGAATAAAGTTGACCCAGATAATGCGCAGGTAGTATTTGAAATAACCCTTTCTAATCTTAGAGCCGAGGGAGAAATTGATGAACAGGATTTCATGGACCGTGCACGATTATTATGTTCACTTGGTCAAACTGTATTGATTTCAAATTTCCAAGAGTACTATCGATTGGTTGAATATTTTTCTCAATATACTAAAGCACGTGTTGGTTTGGCAATGGGTGTCAACAACCTTGTAGATATTTTTGACGAAAAGTATTATCGTCATTTAAGTGGTGGTATTCTGGAAGCTTTCGGAAAGCTATTCTTTAAAGATTTAAGGGTATACCTATATCCAATGGAAAATGAAGATGGAACAGTTACCAATAGTGAAAACTTAAAGGTACATCCTAGGATGAAGGAGCTTTATAAATTCTTCAAATACAATGGTAAGGTTGTAGACATTACCGATTATGACGAAAGTGTATTAAATATTTTCTCACGCACTGTACTTAAGGCAATTGCAGAACGTGAAGATGGCTGGGAAGCAATGCTTCCAGAAGGTGTTGCACAACTGATTAAGGAAAAACATCTTTTTGGTTATGAAGCTGAGGAAGAAATCTACAATGAATAAAAAGTCTTCTTCCTAAATAATTAATTTTCACCTATTTATATATTGAATTATTTTAAGGAAATAGATACATTTAATATCTAAACTTCCTTAATATGAAATATTTATCCCTCTCAATTTGCTTATTTTTTTCCTGTATTTGTAATTCACAAGAAAATGCAGAAGACATACCTCCTTATTTGGTAGGAAAAGTTGATTATCCTGTTTTCAAAAATCATCCTTATGTTGGAGTCATAAAAACCGACAACACTGAATTAAAATTCAATACTAATACAGAATATAAGGTTGTTATTGATGTATATGATAAGGTTAAGGATTCCACTCAATTATTGCCTCCTTTAAGAGAAGTTGCACGAATATTCAATCTTTGTGTTGCCAATGGCGCTACAAAGGAAAAAGTGAAAGTTACGGCAGTTATTCACGGCGATGCAATAAATGCTATCTTAAAGGATGAAATCTATAACAAAAAGTATAAGGTAGATAATCCAAACCTTTCATTTATCCACGATTTGAAAAATAATGGTATAGAATTTTATGTTTGCGGACAGAATTTAGGATTAACCAATACCGCACAAGAAAATATTTCAGCAGATGTTGGTGTGGCTATTTCCGCAAAAACGACCTTTATTTTATTAGACCAAAAAGGATACACCTATATGAATGTAAATGAAGACTAAATAAAAAAACCAAAACCTTACCCTAGAATTTGGCTGGAATGTTCCTTAGTCTTGACTTTTGATATTACTTCCTCAATAACTCCATCCTCATTTATAACAAACGTGGTTCGGTGTATGCCATCATATTCTTTACCCATAAACTTTTTTGGCCCCCACACACCGTAAGCATTGATTACTTCCTTAGAATCATCAGCTAATAAAGGAAATCTCAAATTATACTTGTCCTTAAATTTGGTCTGTTTCTTTTCATCATCTGCGCTAACCCCTATAACTTCATAATTGTTAGCCTTAAATTGCTCCAAATTTTCATTCAGATTACATGCCTCAGCTGTACATCCTGGTGTATCTGCTTTTGGATAGAAGAATAGAACGACTTTCTTCCCCTTAAAATCAGATAGCGAAACTTTATTACCACTTTGATCTTTGGAAGTAAATTCAGGTGCCTTATCACCGGCTTTTAAGCTTGTCATAATTTCTTAATTTTGGAAGATAAAATTACAAACAATGACCAAGGCTGAAAAGGTAGATTTTGTTATAAATACGTTAAATGAAGTCTATCCAGAAATTCCTATTCCGCTTGACCATAAAGATCCCTATACCCTATTAATTGCAGTACTTATGTCCGCCCAAAGTACGGATGTCAGGGTTAACCAAATTACACCATTACTATTTGAAAGAGCTGACAACCCTTATGATATGGTTAAATTAAGTGTTGATGAAATTAGGGAAATAATTAAACCCGTAGGACTCTCCCCTATGAAAAGCAAAGGAATTTATGGGCTTTCCAAAATATTGATAGAAAAACATAATGGAGAGGTTCCCCAATCTTATGAAGAACTGGAGGCTTTGCCTGCTGTAGGTCATAAAACCGCGGCGGTGGTATTATCACAAGCTTTTGGAATTCCAGCTTTTCCTGTAGATACACATATTCATCGATTAATGTACCGATGGAACTTTAGTAACGGTAAGAATGTTGTGCAAACAGAAAAGGACGCTAAACGTTTATTTCCAAAAGAATTATGGAACAAATTGCACCTACAAATAATTTGGTATGGACGAGAATATTGCCAGGCCCGAGGTTGGGATTTACGGAAAGACAAAATAACCAGAACCATCGGGAGAAGTTCCGTTCTTCGGGATTACTACAAAAAAAATCCCGGTCATTTAGACCAGGATTCTCTTTCAAATTAATTTAGAAGTGCTTCAAACTTCAATTTATTACAATGTATAACACTTAAAGCCTTCGAATAATCAAGAAGAAATTTTATGGTTTCTTCTTTGGGTTGCAATTCAATTTTCTTTTTAGAACACTCAGGGTAAAGTTTTGCCATTATTTCATTTTTAGGTTACTTATATCTCTAAAAACGTGGCCTTCACCCATTTATTGTTTAGTTCGTTAAAATAATATTATTCTTTTCAATTATTTTTCTCAAATTGATTAACGCATAGCGCATCCTACCCAATGCAGTATTGATGCTAACGCCAGTAGTTTCAGATATTTCCTTAAAACTCATATCCTTGTACATACGCATGATTAAGACATCCTTTTGATCCTCAGGAAGTTCTTCAATTAAATTTCTTACGTCATTTTCAACCTGGTCTTTTATCATTCGCTTTTCAGCATTTAACTCTGAATCACCCAAAACAGAAAAAATATTAAAGTGACCAGAATTATCAAATTTTGGCATACGGTTGTTCCTTCTGAAATGATCAATGATTAAATTATGGGCAATACGCATTACCCAAGGCAGAAATTTACCTTCTTCGTTATATTTCTTTAGTTTGAGATTTTTAATAACTTTTATAAAGGTGTCCTGGAAAATGTCTTCCGTTATTTCCCTATCCAAAACCTTTGAATAGATAAAACTGTAAACCTTTTGTTTGTGTCGGTGAATTAAAATGGCGAGTGAATCCTCATTGCCGTTGATATAGTTTTTAACCAAAACTGCATCAGTGATAAGTTCTTGTTTCATAATCATTACTTTAACAATTGACTAAGTAATTCCTTAGCTTGGGGTTTTAATTTTTAAAGTAATTTTTTATGAATAGGCAATGATTTTTAATTATTTACGGTTGTAAATATAATAACAAAATTTTCGAATTTCCAATATTCAGCGCCAAAATTTAACAATAATCCACAATTCAACTCTATTTTAGAAAACATCGATTATGTGGTATCTTTGCATCCATTCTTTAATTAGCTATGCAAAAAGAAATTTCTACTATAGATCCTAAAAACAACATAATTATCAAAGGTGCTGGTCTACACAACCTTAAAAATATTGATGTTGTAATACCTAGAAATAAATTGGTTGTTATCACAGGATTGTCGGGCTCGGGCAAATCTAGTTTGGCGTTCGACACCCTGTATGCTGAAGGTCAAAGAAGGTATGTAGAAAGTCTTTCAAGCTATGCAAGGCAATTTTTAGGCAGACTTCACAAACCTAAAGTGGAATATATTAAAGGAATAGCACCTGCTATTGCCATTGAACAAAAGGTAAATTCTACAAACCCTAGATCCACCGTGGGCACCTCTACGGAGATATACGACTATTTAAAATTATTGTTTGCCAGAATTGGCAAGACTTATTCTCCTATTTCAGGTAGAGAAGTAAAAAAACACTCCGTGAAAGATGTACTTGAATTAGTGAGGTCTTTTGAAAATGGTGAAAAATTATTACTCCTCGCCCCGATTCATTTGGAAGAAGGCAGAAATATGTTAGACAAGTTGAAGGTTCTTCAACAACAAGGTTATGCTCGCGTAAAAATCCACGATACAGTAAAAAGAATTGAGGAGGTAGATGGGGTCAATGATCTTCAAGTCTCTTTGGTCGTAGATAGAATAATCGTTCGCCATGACGAAGATTTCTATAATAGATTAGCGGATGCTATAGAATCTGCTTTTTATGAAGGTAAGGGAACTTGCCAAATTGAATCTCTGGAAAATGGAACTATTCAAGAATTCAACAATCGTTTTGAGTTGGATGGAATGACTTTTCTTGAACCCAACGAACATCTTTTTAGTTTCAATAATCCTTACGGAGCGTGTCCAAAATGTGAAGGATACGGCAATGTCATTGGAATAGATGAGGATTTAGTTGTTCCTAACACAAGCCTTTCAGTTTATGAAAATGCAATCTTTCCATGGAGAGGAGAAAGCATGAGTTGGTATAGAGACCAACTCGTAAACAATTCGCATAAATTCGATTTCCCGATTCACAGACCTTATTATGAATTATCAACAGATGAAAAAAACCTCATTTGGACAGGAAATAAATATTTTACCGGTTTAGATGATTTTTTTGAAGAGCTTGAATCAAAGGCATATAAGATTCAGAATCGGGTTATGCTTTCGAGGTATAGAGGAAAGACAAAATGCAATGTTTGCCTTGGTAAACGTTTACGCAAAGAGGCAACCTATGTAAAAGTTGGAGGTGTTACTGTTACCGATTTGGTTGAAATGCCTTTACTGGATTTATATTCCTTTTTTGAGAAAATTGAATTATCTGAACACGATCTTAAAGTTGCAGATAGACTTTTGAAGGAAATTAGGAATAGATTAGAATTTCTAAGTAATGTTGGTCTAGATTATTTAACACTAAACAGACGATCTAATACCTTATCAGGAGGTGAAAGTCAAAGAATTAACCTCGCCACTTCATTGGGAAGCAGTTTAGTTGGATCCATGTATATTTTGGATGAACCTAGCATTGGTTTACATCCTAGAGATACAGAAAAACTAATTGAAGTATTAAAAAACCTAAGAGATTTAGGCAATACGGTTATTGTGGTAGAACACGATGAAGACATTATGAAAGCTGCCGATGAAATTATCGATATCGGTCCAGAGGCTGGGACTCTTGGAGGTGAAGTGGTAGCAACAGGAAGCTTTACCGATATATTAATGTCAACTACGCTAACTGCCAAATATCTCAATGGCAGTTTAGAAATTGAAATACCAAACCGAAGAAGAACCTCTACAAATTATATTGAAATAATTGGAGCTAGAGAGAATAATTTAAAAAATGTAGATGTCCGTTTTCCTTTAAATATGCTTACCGTTATTACTGGTGTGTCTGGAAGTGGTAAAAGTACGTTAGTGCGAAAAATATTATTTCCTGCATTGCAAAAGCATTTAACAGGATTTAGTGATAAACCTGGTCACTTTAGTGCCATTCAAGGTTCTTTCAAAAAAATAAAACAAGTTGAATTTGTAGATCAAAATCCTATTGGTCGATCCTCACGTTCTAACCCGGTAACTTACATAAAGGCTTATGATGATATTCGTGCCTTATTTGCAAGTCAGAAACTAAGTAAAATAAGAAATTACCAAGCAAAACATTTTTCATTTAATGTGGATGGCGGACGTTGTGAAACTTGTAATGGTGAAGGAGAAGTTACCATAGAAATGCAATTTATGGCAGATGTGCATTTACTATGTGAAACATGTAATGGCAAACGCTTTAAAAAGGAAATTTTAGAAGTAACATTTAATGGAAAAAATATTGATGATATATTAAACATGACTATTGATGATGCCATCTCCTTTTTTGACACGAACGGTGAGGCTAAGATAACGTCTAAGCTTATGCCACTCCAAGATGTAGGATTAGGTTATGTTTCTTTAGGTCAAAGTTCTTCAACACTTTCTGGTGGAGAAGCACAGCGTATAAAGTTGGCATCCTTTCTGTCTAAAGGCACAAATGCTGATAACACTTTATTTATTTTCGATGAGCCAACAACTGGACTTCATTTTCATGATATACAAAAACTTTTGAAAAGTTTTCAGGCTCTTATTGGGAAAGGTCATTCAATATTGGTGATTGAGCACAATATTGATCTTATAAAATGTGCTGATTATATTATCGATTTAGGACCTGACGGTGGTGAAAAAGGTGGACATATAGTTGCCACAGGAACCCCGGAAGAAGTTGCATCGAATTCTAATTCAGTCACTGGAAAATACCTTAAAAATTCAATTAAAATTTAATAAAATAAAAAAGCATAAGTAATTACGAATCCAGCGGCTAATGGAACAACAAAAATTAGAAAAAAGAAGGCTATTAGACTTCCTTTGAAAAAACTTAAAAAGCGTCCCTGTTCATAAAACCTTCTCAAAGCTAATACTAAATACACAAACGTCGAAGCTGCTATTAAAAAATCAATCCATCCCGGTAAATCAATTATAAAATTGGCTATTAAATCAAGGCTAAAGACCGTAAATAAAAAAGAAAAATAATAAAAACTAAAAACTAAATGGTGAGTAAATCTACCTTTATTAAAGTAAAATACCATTACTATTAAAGAGAAGATGGGTAATAAAAAGAACATAGCTATGGGAATAGTGTCATAAAAGGTTTGAAGTATATTCCCGGCGTCTTTATTCCTATAAAACTTTAACATCTGGGATGCAAATTTCCTTTTAAGCATTCCATCCTCCTTTTTCAATCCTATGTGTTTTAATATAAGGCTATCAGGAACCTCTAATTCGATCAAAGAATCGATTTCCTTTCCTCTAATTTTAAAACCCATTAAATTAAAGTTATTCAAAAAACCTTCTTCTTTAGGCCTTATTATCAAACTATCCAATTCCTTAAGTTTTAAGCTATCAACGCCCTTTATTTTTGTTTTTTTTGATAATTCTGTTAAACTAACATCAATGGTATCCAAAACCTTTAATGCGGCACTATCTATTTTTGCTTTTTCAGGAATTTTTACGTTTTTCATTCCTTCATTGAGGTTTTGCACTTGTTCCCTTTGTATAAAAGAGAAAAGAAAAAAGAATATAACCGAAATGAACAAATACATCTGTGCTGGATGTAAGTATAGTAATCTTTTGCCCTGTAGGAATTTTTTTGCCAAATAACCTGGCTTAAACATTAAAGGGATGAAACTTTTTAAAAAACGAGCGTCAAAAGAAAAGTAATTTGTAATAGTATTGTAAAAAAGCAACTTTAGGGTTAATTCATCTTTAGTCTTTTGTCCACAATAAGGGCAAAATTCAAAATCTTTTTCAATTTCCTGCTCACAGTTTTTACAAAACATATATTCTTCGCTCATACCTCTTTAACAATTGTGACCTAAATGTAAGCGGGATTTTGTTAAAATGCAATAAGCAAATTCCAAATTTATACATTAAAAAGACATTTAATTTTACATAAAACACTTATTTACAATTACTTATATTTTTGGCACGCATATTGAAAATATAGATATGCATAGAGGAAGCCGAAATGCTGAAAGAGTAGGCAAAATTTAATACCCAAATGAATATGAAAAAGAGACTTTTACTTTTGGTGATGGTATTTGTGGGGTTTGTTAGTTTCCCCAAAACACCACAACATTCTAGCCCAAACAAAAACATTGCTAAGCTTAAAAATTATGGTAATGCTCAACCAATTTCCTTTATGGAAGGAGCCATTGAATTCATGGTATTTCCAAATGGCGCTGTAGATTTTATTGTCGGACAACGGTCCAACAGATGGTTGAGACAATCGAGTTATGATTGGAATAGATCTCCATACCATAGTAGCTTGGAAAGGGTTTATTATAACAATGAAGGTTATGTTGCCTTAGTTGAAGGAATACCCCTCGACTATGACCGCCTTGGTAGAATAAAGAGAATAGGAAATACAGAGATTGATTACAACCGAGGGAGTGGTTGGTTAAAGAGAGTTGGTAATCTGCAAGTAAATTACAATAGAAAAGGTGAAATTGCCCACACAAGAGGTTTTGTTAATGAATATAACAGACGTATCGGTTATCAGTTTTCAAAAAGAGCAAACCACATGGGCATGATCGGAGACAACAGAATACTCAGATCGAGAAGATAAATTTTGATTGATTTTTTTTAATGATTGGTTAGTTGAAAACCCCATTATCCATAAAGTGATATTGGGGTTTGTTTTTTTATTTTTTATCCTTCTTAACTGAAATATACCCATGGACTTTAAAACTTGTTATTCTTCCTGAATTATCGCGTTGGAAATAAATCGATTCGGCCTTGGATCCATCATCTCTCAACCTTGCAAATTCATCCTTATTAACCTCTTTATAAAAGGTCATGGAATCAGCAGGCGAATCGGTAGGAAGATCAATCATAACCAATTTTCCATTCCAAGTCGATAAATAAGATTCATTGCTCCAAGGTTGACTATTATAGAAACCAATATAGTCCTCTAATTGATTTCCATATTCTGACTCAAAACCTTCAGTTTTTTCTGCTTTTTGAAGAATTGAATGAACATCGAATGCAACACTTATGGGATTCGTTCCGTTAGCATTTATCATAACCGAGTAGCCCATTTTCGTTTTAGGGTTAATAATCAAAGAACTTTGGTACCCTGGACAACTACCGTTATGCCCAACCCATTTAGACTTTCCATTTCCTTCAAACACAGTAAAACCTAGTCCCCAAGTAGTTCCAAAATCAGGGTTAACCCATTGTACTGTTTGCATATAACGTAAAGTTGAAGGTTTCAATACCTCAACATTGTTATTCTCTAATAATCTAAATTGCCAGGAAGCAAATTTTACCAAATCTAAAACATTCGATGAAAATCCAGCTGCTGGAGTAATCGCTTCTGAGGTAAAGAAGTTTAATTTTTCACGCTTATGGTTTCTATCCAAGGCCCCATAACCAACAGCCAATTCCTTCCCATATAATTGTTTTGGCATTGTAGGCCGGGTATATTGTAAAGACAAAGGTATAAGTATGTTTTTTTGCACAAACTCTTCATAACTCATTCCACTTATTTGCTCAACAACCTTTCCTAATAAGGATATACCCAAGTTACTATATTGAAAATTTGTTGAGGCTGGGTAAAGAGTTTCTTGTTCTCCCATTTTTTTCTCTAATTCTGAAGAAGAAGGGAACTTAAAATCGGGGCCGTTCCAATATGGATAATCAGATTCTCTAGGTAATCCTGAACTATGGGTTAAAATAGACCTTATAGTTATTGGACCGCTATCTGGAAATGCTTGTTTTAGATTGAACCATGGTAAAATATCATTTATTTCGTCATCTAACCGTAATTTACCTTCATCATATAACTTCATTATTGCAACAGAAGTGAACAACTTTGAGATAGAACAAATGCTACAAAGTGTTCCTGGTTCCATAGCAACATTATCCTCTAAATTGCTCTTTCCAAATGCCGAGGTGTGCAATAACTCTTGGTCCTTTATTATGGCCAAACTTACACCTGGATAATCTAAATAATCCTTTTGGCCCTCGAGCCAAATATCAATTAATTTAAAAGCTTCTGAATAATTTTTTTCTGGTGTTTGTGCGGATACCAAAAAGGATTGTACTATAACTAGTAGGGTTACAGAGAAAATTTTCATATTAGTTAATTTGAATTGGAAATTTACGAAATATACTCTATTAAGTAACGTTATAACTACGCCCAGATCTAAAGGACTTTAAAATGCCATACAAGAAGATATTGTTTTGGCACAATGATTGTAATATAACAATCGTAATACCATTAATTTAATCTATAACAACAATGAACAAGTTTTTTCTCTTCACCTTAATGCTGCTAACTAGTATGACGGTGACATACGCCTCTACCACCAAAAAAGCAAGTTCAGATATGCATTCCAACAAGTATGTACGTGGTTATGGCAACTCGTTCATATTTGTAGAAGGCGGAGTTGAATTTTCTATTTTCCCTGATGGTCAATTCGACTTTTTTATGCCTAATTATGGGCCTAATGTTAGTGTAGGAATCTCAACTCCTAATGTTTCATTTAGTTTTAATAGTGGCTATGATTATGGTCCATATGTGCAATACGATGATTTTGGAGCCATTATACAAATTGAAAATGTTCCGATTTACTACGACTTTTATGGCCGTATTGTTCAAGCAGGAAATGTAAATATCTTTTATAACAATTTCGGTTACGTTAATAGAGTTGGTGGATTGCATGTGCATTATAGAAACCGTGTTTTTAGCCACTGTACCGGATTTATCAACGTCTACAACCGTTACTATGTTTATAGGCCATGGCACAATTATTATATAGTCCCTGCTTACCAATATAGGGTTGTTTATGCCAGACCATATAGAAGGTATTATGAGCCCGTTCGATACACCTATTATTCCCCATACAGAAATAATTATCGCCCCAAAGTAAGGTATGACTATAGAACGACTTCAAACTATAATAGACGTGGTTCTACGGTTGGCAATAGAATTAGCGATAGATATAGAACCAATTCCAATACTTCTTCAAATAACAGAAGGGTAAATAGTAGCGTAGGAAATAATGTTAGATCTAGGGAAGATGTTCGCTCTATCAATACAGATAGAAATCAAAGAATATCTAGACAAGCAAATTCCAATGTGCGATCAAATGATATGGGGAGAAATCAGAGAACCTCTAAAGAGATAATTTCAAGGAATAATCAAAACCAGCGAAAATTAGATAATGGTCGACGACAATATGCTACTGCTGACCGCAATAAAATTAATCGAAATAGCAGACAGCAACAAATAGCTAGAACCAATCCTAATCAGGTTCAAAGAAATAATCGTCAGATTCAACAAAGAAACCAAAATTCAGCTCAAAGGCCTTCCCAGACACAAGAAAGGACTTATAGAGCAGAAACTTCCAACGGTAATCGCACAATGAGGAATTCTCAGGTTCAAAGAAAACCAAATACTAATTCTCAACGTATATACAATGAGTCTAGCCGGAAGTCAAGTCCTTCGGTTCGACAAAGTCAGAGCAGGTCACAAGCAGGTAGGGAGGCACAAAGAGGTAGATCTGTTGAACGTAAATCTGATACAAGAGGAAAAAGAAGAAATAATTAATTATAACAATTTTTTTGGTTGGTTAGTTGGAAATCTCTGCAAGTCGTATGCCTCAAAGCACCTTGCGGGGGTTTCCTTTTTTTATGCATTTCCTTACTCCCCTCTGAAAAGCTTATACCATAAATTCTGAAATTCCTCAGAGATATTAAATTTAAGGATTGCAAATGCGTAAATCAAAGTAATTAAGATTGATTTAATGGTAATATTCAATAAGGGATGAAATGTAAAATCCCAAAAGTAAAAGCCTAAGCCTATAAAAATAATTAGCACTAAGGTATAGAGGGATTTTGGACTATATAGGGAAAGATTCAATTTATGCTTTACAAAAATTAACTTTATGGTATTATAAAGGAAAATTGCTAAAAATGTCGCTATTGCCGAACCAGTAATACCATATAATGGAATAAAAATAGTATTAAGTATAACTGTAACAATCACCAACACAACTCCAAAGACCAAAACCATCCTATAGTAATCGCTATTGAAAAGAATAGCATTATTATTGCCTAAAAAGTTGTCATAAAGCTTTGCGGCACTTATAATCAAAACTACCCAAAGTCCCTGCGAATAACTCGAAGGTAAAAGTTGATAGAGCTCCTTGATATTTAAAACAATCAATAAAAATATCAACCCTCCTACCACTATAAGGTTCAAAGAGCTTTTTACATATAAATCTTGAAGTCCCTGTTTATCTCGTTCTACCAACATAGTAGCTGTTAAAGGCAGAAGCACTTGATGCATTGCCCGTTGGGGAACCGCTATAACCGTGGCAATGTATATGGCTACACTATAGAATGCTACATATTCAATAGGTATTAATTTGCCTAACATAAATTTATCAATGTCCAAAATCATGGTTGCCACAGATCCTGCAAGGAGTATTATTGCAGCATATTTTAAAATAGAAACCTTGTCTTGCAATCCCAGGAATTTTAATTGTGGCCATTTTAAGCGAAATGCATAAACCTTCATAAGGATCATTCTAATAATATATACTATTATAATACCTATTAAAAAATCCTCAACGGACAGCCATTTAAAATAAACTGCGAATAGCAACAACATGGTTCCGAACCTAAGAAAAACCTCTTTCAAAAAATTGCCAACAACTGTCTGCATATGGGCTTTAGACCAAGCATAAAAAACCTCAAAATATGCCATTGCGATGCCTGCAACATAGATATACCAAACATAATTTCTTGCAATTGTATTTTCACTTGCCAACCAATTACCGATTGAATCATTAAAAAGCAAGCCAATTAATCCTACAGGAACAATTACAACTAATGGCAAAAACAGCATCATTGTTAAAAACGAATCTAAATGATGTTTTTCTTTATATTTAGGATAAAACTTAACTAAGGTGTTAGAAACCCCGAAGGCCATTAAAGGACTCATTATATTGGCCGTTGACAATAGGTAAGAGACCAACCCATAATATTCATCTGTAAGGAAATTGGTAAAAAGAAACAAGGTGTTTATGGCACCTATACCAAATCCAAGGTATGTTGAAATAGTATTCTTAAAAGATTGATTTAAGACAATACCCATTTAGATAAGTTCAGAAAGTTTTGCCGTTAATGATTTTCTGCTAAATTTCATGATATTCTTACCTTTTACCTCTAATTCATTCGCTTGAAATTTATGAAATAATTGGTAAATGTGTTGTTTTAAGGCACTCTTGTCTGAATATGTAAAATAGTACCCTGTCTCAGTTTCATTCAATAATTTCTTAACATCCGATCCTTCAGGGCCAAGCGCAATAATAGGAGTACCACTAGCCATATACTCAAATAATTTTCCTGGAATAATTGCCTTAGTTTCCTCACTATTAATTTCAATTAATAAAAGTACTCGGCTAGATTTTTGAAGGCTTACGGCTTTAGGGTGAGGCAAATAACCCAAATATTCAACATACGGCTTAAGTCCAAATGAAGTCAATGATTCTAGGACTTCATCACTTACTACCCCGGCAAATTTAAGTTTAAAATTTTCCCGAAAGTCAGCTGAATCCTCCAAAATTTCCGAGAAGGTTTCCCATAATACAATTGGATTTCTTCTAGAAAGTAAAGAGCCTATATGCGAAAACGTGAAAAATTTTTCTTTTTCTGCAACACCTTCTGATTTTATTTCAAAACCGTTTGTTATTACAGAGACGGGGGTATTAGTTTTGGTTTCAAATTCTTTTTGTGTTACCCAACTTGTAACAACCAATTGATCTGCCCCATCCAAAACATCCTTTTCCAACTTTGTATGTTTGTCCTTAGCATAGGGCAACATTTTCAATTGTTGATGATATCCAATAGTTGTCCAAGGATCACGGAAATCTGCAATCCACCGAATATTTAACTTCTTTTTTAACTCTAGGCCAATAAGATGAACACTATGAGGGGGACCAGTAGTAATTATAGTTTTAATTTTTTCAGATCTTATAACTTGAATCAAGTATTTGACTGAAGGGGCTACCCACCCTACCCTTGCATCAGGAATGAAAAAATTACCGCGTGCAAACAACAATGCCTTTTGAAGAATTCCCTGTTTTGAACTTGGTTGAATAATACCCCTACTGATATCCTTACTTTTTTTACCTCCAACCATATTTGCCAAACTATAGGGTTCCCTAATAGGATGGCTTATAATCTTTAAACTGTCTGGTACATCATCACTTAGAGTAGTATCCTTAATTGGGTAATTGGCATTTTCAGGTACATACACTATGGGTTCAATTTGAAAATTTGGTAGGTAGGTAGCAAATTTCAACCAGCGCTGAACACCAGGCCCGCCAGCTGGAGGCCAATAATAAGTAATTATCAGCACCTTTTGCATATTCAAATTATTCTGTAGTTTTTCCTGAAGTTCTTTTAAACATTAAAAATAAACCACCCAAAACAAGTAAGGCAACAATAATCGAACTTGCTAATGCAATCGTCCCACCCGTTTTTACAACTTGGGGGTCAAATTTAAATACAATTTCATGTTTACCTGCTGGCACAAACATCCCTCTCAGTAGATAGTCAACTCTAAAATGAGGCATTTCTTCTCCATCTAAATAAGCCTTCCAACCATGGGGATAATAAATTTCAGAAAATACTGCAAAACCTTCATTAGTATTAGAATAGGAATATTTTAATTCATTGGGTTTGAATGATTTTAAATTAATGGTGGCTAATGAATCTATCTGAAAATTCCGTTTACTTTCAGATGGAAGTGGCATTGTGGTTATAGCAATGTTTTTATTATCTAAAGAATCTAATAATTGTAATTCTTCATTCGCCGAAGCCACTTCACGAATTTCACTAACAAACCAAGCATTTCCATTAGCGTCATTATTTACATATGGAAATTGACTCCCATTTTCATCTTCAGCCAAAATATACTTAGTATTTAGCATGTTGAAGACGTTGATGTTATTACGATATATATAGAACTCCATTAAATCGTTATATCGGCCCAATTTAGCCGCATGATAACCAGTTAAGGAGTTATAGAAGTAACTAGCTCTACCCGGCGCTCTAGCTCCTTGTGTAGTAAGATCTAATACGCGATAATAAGAAGTGTCTTTTAATACCTGCTGATCTAATTGAGACACTTGGTAAGGCCTTTGAACAGAAACAGAAGCAACAAAATTTTCATTGTTAACGTGTCTCCTATCCACTCCAATAAGATCAAACAACAACAAAACAAACAGGGCACTAATCCCTATGGATTTTTTTATTTTATCATTGATCACGGCCCATAATACACCTGCACTTAATAAAACTAAAATTAGTGTCCTAAAGGCATCGCTCTTCATTATCATAATTCGATCTTCCTCAAGGGCATTCATGAATGCTTGTCCATAGTTCTGTCTCCACATGGCATCTCTAACACCAGCAAAATCAAAAAGACTACTTCCAAACAACCAGATAATTAAAGCTATTCCACCTGCAATAATTGTAGACCATTTTAGACCCTTCATTTTCTCATCAATGGAAATTTCTTTATTGAAAATTTTATAAAGCCCGAAAACAGCAAGAATAGGAAAACACAATTCTAAAATAACTTGAATAGAACTAACCGCCCTGAACTTATCATAAAGTGGAACAACATTGATGAAGAAATCGGTTAAAAAAGCTAAATTTTTCCCAAAGGATAAGAACAGTGAAAGCACAATACCTCCTGATAGCCACCATTTTAATCTCCCCTTAATGAGGAATAATGCCAAGATTGCCAAGAATATTACAATTGCTCCAACATAGGCTGGAGCCTCAACAATTGTCTGATCTCCCCAATAAGTTGGCGTTTGTTTTACTTGCTCAATTGCCTGAACTGGTGTTAAACCCGCATTTAAATAAAATTGATAAGTTTCCGAATCCTTACCCACATCACTATAGGTACCACCACCCATAAAACGAGGAATAAATAAATTAAGACTTTCTAGCTTACCGTAACTATACTCTGTGATATATTCACGGCTGAGTCCAGTTGTATTGTCCTTTGGGCTACCATCTGCATTTATTGTTAATTCTGAATTACCACGAGTACTCTCCTTTACATATTCTTGGGTCGCCAAGATATTGCTAGCATTTAAACCTACCGCCAACAAAGCCGAAATACTTAAAATTCCAATAGATTTAAAAAAGTGAGGCAATTCTTTTTTGCGATAAAAATCAATAAGATAAACTATACCAATAACACATACCAACAATAATAGGTAATAAGTCATTTGGAAATGATTTGCGACAATTTCTAATCCCAATGCAATGGTTGCAAGGATAAACCCTTTAATGTATTCCTTCCTAAAGGTTAATAGAATTCCAGCCAAGACTAATGGCATATAAGCGATGGCATGGGCTTTACTGTTATGTCCAACCCCTAGAATTATTATGAGATAGGTAGAAAAACCAAATGCTAATGAACCAAAAGCTGCCAGCCTGTAATCAACTTTCAAAACTAACATTAAAACATAAAAACTTAAAAAATAGAGAAAAAGGTAATCTGCTGGTCGCGGTAGAAAACGCAATGCCCCATCTAGTTTTTTAATGTAGTAATGAGGATACTTAGCCCCCAACTGATATGTTGGCATTCCTCCAAAAGCTCCATTGGTCCAATAGGTTTCTTCTCCTGTTTTCTCACGAAAATCGTTTTGCTGTTTTGCCATACCAATGTAATGTTTGATATCGCTTTGAAAAATCTCCCTCCCCTTTAGGACAGGACTAAAGTATGCAAGGGAAACTGCTATAAATCCTAGAAATACTATTAAGTGTGGTAATAGGCGTTTAAGTGAAAACGGCATAGATAGGTTCTTAAAATGGGAAAATTAGTTAATTTTTTTTACTCTCTTGAGTACGAAAATCAATAAAACTGCTAGTCTGCGAAAAACTTTGAAAATAATAGAGAATTATTCAATCTCCTCGAAGTCGATATACTCACCCACTTTAGAATTAGATGACTGTTGCTGTTTAGGCATTTTATCAATGACCGTTTCTCCTTCTTTGGACCGTGGGGTTTGAGTTTGTCTAGATTGATAAGTGTGTCCTCCAAATTTGTCCTGCATTTTATTGCTAAAATACCGCATTATATATGGAGCTGCCAGACGCGTAATTATTTTCAAGGCATAATAAATTGCCAAAATAATTAACAGAGTACGCAAGAAACCGGTTACAGAAGCCGTTTGTATCATGTGCCAAAAATACAAACATAACCAATGAAATAGGGATGTTTTACCTTAAAAATTCATTAAAATTAAACTCGAAATCTTTTCAATAAACCTTTACTAAAGGCTAATTTAGGAGAATTTCAACTATGTTTGCAACAACTAACCATACATTAATAGTGATGTAATACTTATATTATGAAACGCCTTTGTACCCATCTACCATTACTCATTTTGTTATTTTCTTCCGTTGGAATTCATGCGCAATATACAGATGTGATTAACTCAAATAGACCCGGAGTTTCTCGCAGTGCGTTCGCTGTTGGAGTTAATGTTCTTCAATTTGAAGCTGGCCCTTATTTCGTTAAAGAAAAACATACGCCCTTAAAATATGAAGTATCAGGCTTCGGGGTTGATTTTGCCGCCAGATTTGGTTTGTTTTTTGAACAATTAGAACTTAACCTTGAAGGTACATACCAAAATGATAAACTAACCAATTACCGTTCAACCTCTGGCCTGGTTACAGAAGATAAACGTGCTAATTTCAAAAATTTGTCCATCGGTGCTAAATATCTAATTTATGATCCCTATAAAAACGCAGAGGACAAACCTAACCTTTATAGTTATCACGCTAACCGAAGATTTCAATGGAAATCATTAATTCCTGCTGTTTCTATTTATGCAGGGGCTACTTATGACACCACTGATAATCCATATGTGGCGCCAGGTATTGAAGGAATCAGTCCAAAGGTTATGATAGCAACTCAAAACAATTTTAATGGAGGCTGGGTTTTTGTATTAAATCTAATAAAGGATAGAATCGGAACCGATGATTCAGATTTTCAATATATTTTAACGCTTACCCATTCTTTCGATCCACAGTGGGTTATTTTTGCGGAAGCACATGGTATATCCAGTGATTTTTATTCTGATAATTTATTTCGATTAGGAGGGGCATATTTATGGACTCCTAATTTTCAGTTAGATACAGCTGTAACATTTAATGCTAAAGACACTCCTTCTGTTTTAAGTGTAAATTTAGGGGCATCATATAGGTTTGACTTTCATGAAGATAAAATTGATACATACCAGGAAGGTGATGCTGCAAAAGAATCCAGAAGGAACAAATCCAGAAAAAGAAGAGACGGTATTCAATCCGATAATATTGACGATATAATTAGGTAGGTTTAAAACATGCTAACTTTAGAAGAAGTAAAATCTCAAGCCCAATTAAAGGCATTCGTAAAATTTCCATTTTCATTATATGATGACTCCAGCCCTTGGGTACCTCCAATTATAAGTCAAGAAATGAAGGGTTTTGACACTAAAGAAAACCCAGTTTTTGAATATGCGGAAGCAAATCTTTTTGTCGCAAAAAGAGATGGTAAAATTGTTGGTCGAATTGCGGCTATTATTAATTGGCTGGAAGTAAAAAAAATGGGATTAAAGAAAATGAGGTTTGGCTGGTTTGACTTCATTGACGATAAAGAGGTTTCAAAAATATTATTAGATAAGGTAGCTGAAATAGGAAGGTCTAATGACCTAGAATTTATGGAAGGCCCTGTAGGTTTTTCTAATTTAGATAAAGTTGGGGTTGTAACAGAGGGGTTTGAGGTAATTGGCAGTATGATCACCTGGTATAACCATCCTTACTACAAATCCCATTATGAAGCCTATGATATGGAAATAGAAAAAGGTTATTATGAAGCCCAGTTTCCATTCACTGCAGTAGATCCAACTCCTTTCCGCAGAATGCAAGGAATAATAAGAAAGCGGTATAATTTGAAGCCTGTAAATTTCACTACAACAAAGGAAATAATGCCTTATGTGGATGAAATGTTCGATTTGTTTAATACAACCTATGCTAGGCTTTCATCTTTCGTTGAAATAACTGATCGACAAAAGGCTTATTTCAAGAAAAAATTTATCCCGTTTGTAAATCCCGAGTATATAAAATTCGTTTTAGATAAGGATGATAAAATGATTGGCTTTGCAATAGTTCTTCCATCATTTGCAAAGGCTTTAAAAAAAGCAAAAGGGAAACTGTTCCCATTTGGGTTCTTTCATCTTTTAAAAGCCAAAAAAAATAGTGATGCAGTAGCATTCTATCTCATAGGCATTTTACCAGAATATCAAAATAAGGGAGTGACTGCTATAATCTTTAATGAGTTTTATAATGTATTTATCAATTCTCCCGTTAAGACATTTTATCGCACCCCAGAATTAGATGAGAACACTGCAATCCATCAATTATGGAAAAATTTCGATCCTGTAATTACTAGAAGGAGAAAAACTTATAAAAAACTTTTATAGAGAATAAAAACTTAACAAACTAAAAAGGTCAGATTAAAATCTGACCTTTTTAAATATAATTTGTAATTTATTATTGTCCCATAGCTGCAGCAACAGCGGCTGACAACCGTTTATAAGTTCCATTTTCCAAACGTTCTCTAATAGCCTCAAATGCCTGCAATGTCGCATCAATATCTTCCAGGGTATGGGTAGCCGTAGGAATTAATCTTAGAAGGATTAATCCTTTAGGAATTACTGGATATACAACGATGGAACAGAAAATTCCATGGTTTTCCCTTAAATCCTTAACCAAAGCCATTGCTTCAGGAATACTACCTTTTAAATATACCGGTGTTACACAGCTCTGGGTTGTTCCCAAGTCGAAACCTCGATCCCTTAAACCGGATTGAAGCGCATTAACATTTTCCCACAATTTGTTTTTAAGTTCAGGCATGGTTTTTAACATGTCTAAACGTTTTAAGGCCCCTTCCACCAACTGCATTTGAAGGGATTTTGCAAACATTTGGGAACGTAAATTATATTTTAAATAATCAATTATTTCTTGGTCTGCAGCAATAAATGCACCCGTACTAGCCATAGATTTTGCGAAAGTTGCAAAATATACGTCTATCTCGTCTTGAACACCTTGTTCTTCACCAGCTCCCGCGCCAGTTTTCCCTAAAGTTCCAAAACCGTGCGCATCATCAACCAAAAACCTAAAATTAAATTTTTTCTTAAGCGCTGCTATTTCCTTTAGTCTACCTTGTTCACCACGCATTCCAAAAACACCTTCAGAAATAACCAAAATACCACCACCAGTCTGTTCGGCCATTTTAGTAGCACGCTCTAGATTCTTTTCTAAACTTTCAACATCATTATGCTTATAGGTAAACCGTTTACCCATATGAAGTCTAACACCATCTATAATACAAGCATGTGCATCAACATCATAAACAATTATATCATCCTTTGAAACAAGAGCATCTATGGTTGAAACCATCCCTTGGTAACCGAAATTAAGAAGGTAAGCGGCTTCCTTATTCACAAATGCTGCCAGTTCTTTTTGAAGTTTTTCATGAAGGTCTGTATGTCCAGACATCATTCTAGCACCCATTGGATAAGCTGATCCGTACTTTTTTGCTGCCTCGGCATCTGTTTTTCGGACCTCTGGATGATTTGCCAATCCAAGGTAATCATTTATACTCCAAGTAATTACGTCTTTTCCTTGAAATTTCATTCGGTTGGCAATCTCACCTTCCAATTTAGGAAAAACGAAATATCCTTCAGCCTGTGACGCCCACTTCCCTAGCGGTCCTTTATCTCGATAAATCTTGTCAAATAAATCTTTCATTAACGCCTCAATAAGTTCAATTAGTGGGGCAAAATTACTTAATTATATTCTGAATGCATAATTAAATTGATAACAACTTTTAACACTTTTTTTCAAAAAAAAACCTGTTGAAACTTGGTAACAACAGGTATCTATAAGATGTGATTGAAAATTTACTTTATATACTGTATATCCTCATGAATTGCGCTTTTGCTATCGAAGAAGCCCTGTTCCTCCATCCACTTATCACTATATATTTTACTCATATAACGTGAACCATGGTCTGGAAAAATAACCACTACTTTAGCATTTTCTTCAATTGTCCCTTCTTCCTCCAATTGTTTAATGGCCTGCATAGCAGCACCTGAAGTGTAACCAACGAACAATCCTTCCGTCTTGCAAATTTCTCTAGCCGTATGGGCACTATCTTCGTCTGTAACCTTCACAAATTGATCGATAACATCAAAATCAGTAGCTGTAGGAATAAGGTTTTTACCTAGACCTTCAATTCGGTAAGGATAAATTTCTTTCTCGTCGAATTCACGAGTTTCATGATACTTTTTTAAAACCGAGCCATAGGCATCAACACCTATTACTTTGATATTTGGATTTTGTTCCTTTAAAAATTTAGCCGTACCAGAAATAGTTCCACCAGTACCGCTACAAGCAACCAAATGCGTAATTTCTCCTTTGGTTTGCTCCCAAATTTCAGGACCTGTAGAGTTATAATGCGCATCAATATTTAATTGATTAAAATATTGATTTATATAAATGGAACCCTTTATTTCGCTATGTAATCTTTTGGCAACCTGATAATAAGACCTTGGATCGTCTGCACTAACATGTGCGGGACAAACATAGACCTGAGCACCAAGGGCCTTCAACATATCTATTTTATCAGCCGAAGATTTTGAACTTACCGCAAGGATACATTCGTAACCTTTAATAATGCTAACCATAGCAATACTAAATCCTGTGTTACCAGAAGTAGTTTCGATAATTGTATCTCCAGGTTTAAGTATACCTTGTCTTTCAGCTTCTTCAATAATGTGGAGGGCTATTCGGTCTTTTGTGGAGTGACCTGGATTAAAAGCTTCAACTTTTGCGTAATAATCGCCTTTGAAATCGGCGGTTATCCTGTTTAATTTAATAAGTGGTGTCTTCCCTACAAGTTCCAACACATTATTAAACACCTGTGCCTGTTGTTTCATAAATGCTATTTATCGATTACAAAATAATCAATGTAACCTAAAACCTGGCAAAAATAAGAGTTTTTTTTTAATTACTTATTAATACCTTCCAAGTCTAATATAAAAGCGAACTCTTCAGCATCCTCCCTAAGAGCTTCAAAGCGTCCTGAAGCCCCACCATGACCCGCTTTCATGTTAGTTTTCAACAATAATAAATTTTTATCAACCTTCATTTCACGCAATTTTGCCACCCACTTTGCTGGTTCCCAATATTGTACCTGTGAATCGTGTAAACCAGCTGTTACCAGCATATTCGGATATACTTGAGGCTGTACATTGTCGTATGGAGAATAGGACTTTAAATACCAGTAAAATTTCTCCTCATTTGGGTTCCCCCATTCATCATATTCTCCCGTCGTAAGTGGAATACTGTCATCTAACATAGTTGTTACCACGTCAACAAAAGGAACCGCAGCCACTACACCATTATACAATTCTGGTGCTTCATTGATCACAACACCCATTAACAACCCTCCTGCACTACCTCCCATGGCATATAAATGATTGGAGGAAGTAAAATCATTCTCAATGAGATGTTTGGAACAATCTATAAAATCGTTAAACGTATTCTTTTTAAAAAGCATCTTCCCATCTTCATACCAAGGTCTACCCAAATATTCACCTCCTCTAATATGGGCAATTGCATAAATAAAACCTCTATCCAATAAGCTAAGTCTTACCGTAGAAAAATAGGGATCTATGGTCGAACCATAAGAACCATAAGCATAAAGCAATAAAGGCGTTTCTTTTCCAACCTTGGTGTCTTTACGGTAAACCATAGAAATTGGCACTAGTTTCCCATCCCTTGCTGATGCCCAAACCCTCTGTGAAGTATAATTTTTCTTATCAAATTTTCCTCCGAGAACCGGCTGTTCTTTCATCAATTGAGATGATAGAGTTGTCATATTAAAGTCGAAAATAGAACTTGGTGTAGTTAATGAATTGTATGAAAAACGTAGGATATCCGTATCAAATTCAACATTCGTTGTAGTATAAGCAGTATAGGTTTCGCTTTCAAAAGGCAGATAATAATTTTGGCTACCATCCCATGCAGAAACCTTAATTTGGTTTAATCCGTTACTGCGCTCACTAACCACCAAATAGTTCTTAAAAATGTCGATGTCCTCCAAAAGGGTATCAACTCTATGAGGAATAAGGTCCTCCCAATTCTCTTTAGTGGTTGCCGTTTCTGGCGTTTTCATTAGTTTAAAGTTAAAGGCATCATCAGCATTGGTCACCACATAAAAATGATCCTTGTAATGGGATATCGAATATTCTAACCCAGAGATTCTTTCTTGAAACACTCTAAAGGGCTCGTTGGGCTTATCAGCCTCCAATATCCGGTACTCATTAGTCAAAGTGCTGAAACTCGCAATGACTAGGTATTTGCGAGATTTAGATTTATATACTGTAACGCCAAACGTATCATCAGACTCAAAAAATACCTGTTCGTCCATTTTAGCATCAGTATGTAACAAATGCTTCATGATACTTTCAGAACGTAGGGTTATTGGGTTCTTCTTGGTGTAAAATATTGTGGCATTATCATTTGCCCATGCCGCAGTCCCGGTAGTATTGTCAATGCTGTCCTTTAATATTTCTCCTGTATCAAGATTTTTTACTTTCAAGGTGTATTCTCGTCTGCCTACCAAATCTAAACCAAAGGCAATCAACTTATTATCCGGACTCACACTTAGGCCTACCATCTTGAAGTAATCATGGCCAATTGCCATTTCATTACAATCGAATAACAATTCTTCTGTTGCGGACAATTCTTCCTTTTTTCGAGTATAAATCGGATAATCTTTCCCTATTTCATATTTAACGATATACCAATACCCATTGTACTTGTATGGCACAGATTCATCATCCTCCTTTATCCTAGCTTTCATTTCTTGAAAAAGTTCTTCCTGAAAGCCCTTGGTATGAGCAGTCATCCCGTCACAATAAGCATTTTCTTTTTCTAAATATTGAATAACCTCGGGGTTTTCACGTTCATTTAGCCAATAATAATTATCAATCCTAAGATCGTCATGGATTAATAGTTTCTTCGGTATTTTTTTTGCTATTGGAGGTTTAAGCTCGTTATCAATCATTCTCAGGTATTAAGAAGGCGTCAAAAATACTACTAATTATGTGAAATTAACCTTTATTTAAAGGGGTCATAGAAGATCTCCCGTAAATTTGCATAAACTGAAAATATAAAATTATGTTTGGAGATATGATGGGTATGATGAATAAACTCAAAGAAACCCAACAAAAAGTAGAAAACACCAAAGAACGGCTAAACACAGTTCTTTTGGACGAAGAAAGCAATGGCGGCCTAGTTAAAGTAACAATTACGGCAAACAGGACTATCAAAAAAATTGAGATTGACAATGAATTATTAGAGGATAAAGAAATGTTGGAAGATTATTTAATTCTAACATTAAATAAAGCAATTGAAAGGGCTACCTCTATTAATGAGGCTGAACTTGCGGCTGTTGCCAAGGAGGGAATGCCAGATATTCCTGGTATGGATTTATTTAAGTAAAAAATTAACATCAACTATAATTTAAGATGAAACTTAGTAGGTTAAAATTTTCAATTTATGTCTTTGCCCTCGTTTTAGTTGCAAGCTGTAATAAAGCAAAGGAAGAAAAGCAAGAAGAAGCTTTTGAGGAATCAACTGAAACAACTATTCCATTGGGTGATAATTCACAGGTCTCGTTAGATTGGAATGGAACATATAACGGCATCTTACCCTGTTCAGATTGCATTGGCATTCAAACTGAATTAACTATCCACAATGATGGGAAATATGTTTACAAACAAAAGTATTTAGGAAAAGATGGAAACATCGCATCAGCAAATGGTTCAATACAGTGGGATAATAGTGGAAGTTACATTACATTAAATGAAGTTGAAGGTTCCCCTCGTTTTTCCGTGCAAGAAGGGCAAGTGGTAATGGTAGATGGCGAAGGTAATGGTCTCGAAGCTCAGGAAAATGGAGCATATCTACTAATACAGAACAATCTTAGAGGTAGAGATTTAACAGGAAATTATTGGAAATTATCTGAATTAAATGGTAAAGAAATTACGGAAAATGATTATCAAAATGAACCCTATTTAATCCTTTATACAAGTGGTGATAGAGTCTTCGGTAACAGCGGCTGTAACACCTTTAGGGGCGGTTATGAAATGATGGAAGGTAATCGTTTAAAATTTTCTGGTATGGCATCTACCATGATGGCTTGTGCCAAAGATAAAATTGAATCAGATTTTTTGAAGTTATTAGAAAATGTGGATAATTATGCTATTGCGGGGGATACACTTTCATTGAATAAGGCCCGAATGGCACCATTGGCAAAATTTGTTTCAGTTAACTTGGAATAATCTATTTAAATTTTAAATAACAATAATAACCGGTTATGGCCTAAGCAATATTAAGTTTAGGCCATTTTTTCTTCTAACCCCAAAGAGGACAGAATTTCCAAAAATTCTTCGTGCATTTCTTGGGTATAATCAAGATGGGTTACTATTCTTAATTTCCCGCTTCCCATACCACTTAAAATAACCCCCAAGCTTTTAAGGGTTTGTAAAAACAATTTTTCATTTTGGGGATCTTTTAAGGTGAAGATGATAATATTAGTTTCAACAGGCTGCACTTCTTCAATATACTCCAACTGAGTTAATGACTTACCTATTTCTTTTGCACGCCTATGATCTTCCTTTACCCTATCCAAATGATGGTCTAAAGCAAATAATCCAGCGGCCCCCAAATATCCCACCTGTCTCATACCTCCACCTAAAATTTTTCTAATTCTCAAGGCGTTCTGCATAATCTCTTCACCACCAATCAACACAGATCCTATAGGACAACCTAACCCCTTACTTAAACAAACCGAAATGGAGTCGAAAATTTTTCCATAATCTTTAGGACGAGCAGGTGACTCCACTAATGCGTTCCAAATTCGAGCTCCATCCAGATGATAGCCTAATTTATGTTCGTCACAAATACTTTTAATCTTTACCAATTCCTCATAATCCCAACACGAACCACCTCCCCTATTTGCAGTATTTTCAACCTCAACTAAGGCCGTTAATGGACTATGGTAAAAATCTGGAGGATTAATTGCAGCCTTTACCTGATCGGCTGTAAACATACCTCTATGGCCGTTCAATAACTTACAAGAAACACCGCTATTAAAAGAAGCACCACCACCTTCGTAGTTGTAGATATGAGCATCTTTATCACATATTACTTGGTCGCCTGGATTGGTGTGTAGTTTAATTGCAGTTTGATTTGCCATTGTACCCGTTGGAAAAAACAAGGCTTTCTCCATACCAAAAATTTCCGCTAAGCGTATTTCCAATTCATTAATCGTTGGGTCTTCCTTGTAAACATCATCCCCAACTTTAGCAGACATCATTGCCTGTAACATCCCTTCTGTAGGGACGGTAACTGTATCACTTCTTAAATCAATCATAATTAGTTAAAATTACAAAGATCAGTACCTATTGGTGAGCCATCCGGAATTTTAGGAGCTCTCACCATTTTAAATTTATCTGGGTTTTCCTTAAACTGATCAATAATATGCTTGTAATGCCTTGAATACGATTGTGGTTCAAGATTACCGGTAAGCTTCCGTTCAACATCCTCCAATGCCGCATAGGCAATCGCATTCACCTGAAAATAAGCCTTGTCATTCACGGCCAGATCCATTATATGATTCAACAAATTCACATTCACCATGTGTTGAACCTCCTGCAAATAAGACTCTTTATATTTCTTCTGAAAAGAATTTTCAATTAAAGTTCGTAGCACATCATCTAGTGATAATTGACCACTCTCAAGAGTTTGCTGTTGAAACAAGCGATTTGCTCTTTCAGGATGCAATAAAAAGTCTAAAGTAAACTCACTTGCCGTGGATGCTGCGCTGAGGGGATCAAAAGCCACACCTGTTTCACTTTGAAAAGATTCCCTAGTGCGGTTATACCCATACGCACGAGGAGGAAATAGTCTTAATATATTTTCTGGAATTGCCAAATGCTCAGGATCTAAGGTTAACAAAATTGCTTCGAGTGCAGATTTCTGATCTTTGGAATCCAATGGCTTCACTATTAGATCACCATCACCTTTTACCGCATAATTATAATCTAAGCCCCCAATCATTTTTGTAGTGGCTTCCGCTTGATATCTATGGAAAAAGTATAAGTGTACAAACACATCCTCAAGCATAGAAAAGGGGTCTCCATTTCGAATATTATCTTTCGAAAAATTAGAAATTGCTATCTTTCTAACTTTTAATAACCTCTTCAATTCTCCACCAGCATTTTTTCCGTTATCCCATAAATGGGCATAGGCATGAGCACCTCCAGCAGCACGAGCATCGCTATCAGAGATAAAACGTAAACCATCTGATGATGCCTTATCTAAAATCTTATTTAGTTCTGCATGTTCATTAGTTCCCTCAACAAAATCTGAATAGGCATAAGCCACGGTAACTTTATCCCATTCTCCTATACCTGTATCATAGGCACCATCAAAACTAATTTCCCCTCCTTTTTCTGTAACCATGGGATGTGGGTAATCCATGACTGAAGCTCTATCATTGACACTAGAAGCAAAATTATGTGTGAATCCAAGTGTATGGCCAACCTCATGGGCACTTAGTTGACGTATTCTTGCCAAGGCCATTTCTAACATTGGCTGATAATTATCATCACGCTCAGCAAATGGTTTGTTCAATAAGGCTTGGGCAATTAAAAAATCTTGGCGAATTCTTAAACTTCCAAGGCTTACATGCCCTTTTATAATTTCCCCTGTCCTAGGATCAACAACACTTGCACCATAGCTCCATCCTCTTGTGGATCGATGCACCCATTGAATTACATTATATCTACAATCTAAAGGATCGGCTCCTTCTGGTAACATTTTTACCTGAAATGCATCCTTAAAACCTATAGCTTCATATGCTTGGTTCCACCATTTTGCCCCATCAAGCAAAGCTGACCTTACAGGCTCTGGTGTACCAGGATCTAAATAATAAACAATAGGCTCTTTTGCCTCACTAACTGCACTATTAGGATTCTTCTTTTCCAAGCGATGACGCGTTATATAACGCTTCATTATTGGGTCATGAACAGGTGTAGCATAATCCATGAAATTTATAAAAATCATTCCACTGCGCGGATCGAATTCACGAGGTTTGTAACCATCATCTGGAAGTTTCACAAACGAATGGTGCATATTAACTGTAATAACATCGTTAGTGGGTGCCACACTCCTTATATTTCTGCCCCTTGCCCTTCCTGAGAAAGTAATAATAGCTTCAAATTCTGAATTCAATGGAAAGGATTTGGTCCTGGCAAGTTCTAAAGCACTTTTACTGCCGTCGAGTTTATAATCACCTTCATTTTTATCCTTTAAAATATTTGCAACTCCATGGGCATCTTGAATTAAAAATGGGGTAAGGTCTATAACAAACCTATCATCCTTTTCATCTTCAATTTTAAATCCAAATAAAACAGATTGGGCAAAGGCTTCCTCCACGCTATTTTTCTCCATTAAATTAGTTGTAACAGCACGATAATTTTGGTTAGGTTGCACCATTAACAACTTATTCCCTGCTCTCTTAAATTTAACTATGCGTTCTTGACCTAATTGACCCCTGTCTAAACCAATATCATTGGAACCAAGCCCTCTAGCAAGTGAATTAACATATAGAAATT